>JANQRO010000509.1 GCA_028284525.1 Myxococcota bacterium
CGAGGCGCGCTCGGCGAGCTCGGCGAAGCCCTCGTTCAGCCAGAAGGGTCGGTGGCCGCCGGTGCGCTCGCGAAAGAGCGCGTGGGTGTACTCGTGGAAGAGCAGACCGCGGAGCTCCCCCGCCGGATGCGCCGCCGAGACGACGTGGATCCGCCCGTCGTAGAAGCCGACGGTGGGAAAGCTGAAGCGATCGGCGTAGGCCGCCAGATAAGCCGCTTTGGCGTAGAGCACGACTCCCGTCACCTCGGCGGGCACGACGCCGAGCCGCTCGGCGCCGTGACGGTAGGCGTCCTCCAGGTACCGGGTCACCGTGCGCGGATAGCCCGGCTCGGCGGCGGCGAGGTGGGCGTCGTAGCGGATGTCGAAGTGGGGACTGCGCAGCTCCACGAACTCGAGCTCGTGCCCCGTCGTGGCGAGGCGGGTCTCGTCCTCGAGGGTGCGCAGACGGCGGATCGCCGAACGCCGCCAGTCCTCGTAGTCGTCGCCGGCGTGGGCGAGAAACGCCTCGAGATGGGCCCGGGCCGACTCGTAGCGGCCACGCTGGCGGTCGAGGAGCGCGAGATACCAGTGCGCCTCGGGTCGACCCGGCGCGCTGCGCAGGACCGACTCGAGGGCGGCGGCGGCGCGGGCGCTCTCGCCGCGCTGCAGGTCGTCCACCGCGCCGCGCAGGATGCGGTCGAGACGCGCCGCCTCGGACCCCGAGTCGGCCCGATCGCGCAGGGGCGGACCGGCGATCTCCCCGCGCCACAGCTCCGACGGGTTCGTGCCGGCCGGGGGCGCGCCCAGCGGTTCCGCCTCGCGCCTCCCGGTCTGGCGCTGCTCGGCGGGCACCTCGCCCGGATCGTTGGTGGCGTGGGTGTGGCCCTGCTCGTCGACCCAGAGGTAGAGCTCGGCGGGGGCCGGGGGGGCGCTCGCCACCAGCAGGACGCCCAGCAGCGTCAGGCGGGCCGCGAGATCTCTACGCGTCGGCACCGGGGGTCTCCTTGTTGGCCTCCCCGTAGAGATGGCCCAGCTCGGGAATCAACAGCTTCTCCAGGGCCAGTCGCAGCGCGCCCCGGGAGCCCGGCAAGAGCGCGACGATCCGTCCCCGGGCCACCCCCGCGGTGGCGCGGGACAACATCGCCGCGGCGCCGATCTCTTCGTAGGACAACATGCGGAACAGCTCGCCAAACCCGGGAATCTCCCGTTCGAAAGTGCCCGCGAGCGCCTCGGGGGTGACGTCCCGAGGTGCGAGCCCGCTGCCGCCGGTGAGAAGCACCACCTGCACGGCGGGGTCGTCGAGGAGGCCTTCGACGGCGCCCCGGATGGCGTCCCGGTCGTCGGGCACCCAGCGGCGCTCCACCACCCGGTGGCCCCCCTCCTCGAGCCCTGCGGCGAGCAGGTCGCCTCCGGTGTCGGTCGTGGCGTCGCGGGTGTCGCTCACGGTCACGACCGCGATCGCGAGGGTGCGCGGGGCGCCGTGGCGGTGGCGGTGGACGCTCTCGCCGCCGGCGGGCGCCTCGCGGTCTCGGTGGCTCAGGGCTGGTCCCTCCGCCGGCGACCCGCCCTAGGCGTGGTCGTCGACCCAGTAGGCGCCGTCGGTCGCGACTTCCTTCTTCCAGATCGGGACGCGCTCCTTGAGCGTGTCGATGGCGTAGCGACAGGCGTCGAAGGCCTCGGCGCGGTGGGGCGCCGCGGCCGCCACGACCACCGCCAGGTCACCGATCTCGAGATGCCCGACCCGGTGGGCGATGGCGACCCGGGTCCCCGGCCAACGCGCGGCGGCCTCGTCCGCGATGCGCTCCATCTCCCGAAGCGCCATCTCCGGGTAGGCCTCGTACTCGAGGTGGCGGATGTCGTGCCCCCGCGAGTGGTCGCGCACCGCGCCGACGAAGGTCACCACACCGCCGCAGTCGGGGCCGGTCACCCGGGCGGTCACGGCGCCCTCGTCGAGGGGGTGCTCGGAGAGGCTGCAGGCCCCCATGCCCCCGGACACGGGCGGCAACAGCGCCACCTCGTCGCCCTCGCGCAGCACGGTGTCCTCGTCGCTGAACTCCTGGTTCACCGCGACCCGCAGCCGACCTTCGAGGGCCTGCATCGCGGGTGCCCGGGCCCCGAGACGCGCGCGCAGCACGGCGACGGTGGCGCCGTCGGGGAGCTCCTCGGCGCTCTCCTTCGTCCCGAGGGCTTCCCGCAACCCTCCGAAGAACAGGACGCGAACCAGCATGGGCGGAGCCTACCCCGGTGGTTTGGGGGGCTCAACGCGCCGCTCCGGATCGCCGATACACCCCCCATGGACCCCGGCATGGCGCAGCACCTGCGCAACCAGGTGGAGATCGCCCTCGACCAGATCCGCCCCGCCCTCGTGGCGGATGGAGGCAACGTCGAGGTGGTCGCCGTCGACGAAGGCGGCGCCGTGAGCCTGCTCTTCCAGGGCTCCTGCGTCGGATGCCCCAGCCAACGCGCCACCCTCCGTCTCCTCCTCGAGCCCCTCCTCAAACAACGCATCCCCGGCATCAGCGAAGTCATCCCGGTCGATCCGGACACCACGGGCTCGGGGCTCTAGGCCGGACTGAACTTCGCTCGCCGACGGCTCGCTGCGCGCAGGGAATCCCCAGCCCCCTCGCGCTCCGAAGAGGCGAAGAGGCAAGGGACCCCCCAATTACCGAACAGCGAGGCGCGAGCTACTTCCCCGCGTCACCACCTTTCGAGTCGCTCTGCTTCTCAGAAGCCTTGGCTTTGAAGCCCGGCCCCCCGGCTTTCATGGAGATGCGCCCGTTCATATGGGCTCCCTCTTCCATGACGATGCTCGAGGCCTCGATATCGCCCTCGACCTTGGCGGATTTGTGGAGGGTGAGCTTTTGCGCGGCGAAGATGTTGCCCACGACGGTGCCGCTCACGACGACGTTGTTGGAGCGCACGGTGGCCTCGATCTCACCGGTGTCGCCGATCACGAGGGTGTTCTCGCTGGTGATCTCGCCGCGGAATTTGCCGTCGATCCGCACGGTGTCTCGGAAGGTCAGCTTGCCCTCGAACTCCGAGCCCTGGTCGATGAAGGCGCTCAGGCTGCTGGGCCCGGCCGACGTGGTCGCCACGGGTGCGACGTCGACGCTGCCTCCACCGTAATCCTCGTCCGTGCGCTTCAGGAACGACATCGAGCTCTCTCCTCGGGCTCTCGCCCGCTCTGGCGTGGATGGTGCGGTGTCGTCCGACACCTGAGTCTCCCTTCGGAGGGGGGCTGGCAGGACTTGAGCACCTTTGCGGCAAGCACCGCGGCAAGTGACCGTTTTGTCTCGTTTGTCGTCCGGTCGTCGGCACGCCGGGGCGGGTACACTGGAGGGCATGGCCTCCCCGGACCTCGACGCGGATTCGCTGCTCGGCCAGGCGCTGCGCGGTGGCCGGCTGCACTCCGCCTACCTGGTGTCGGGGCCGGCGGAGACGGCGCGGGCGGCGGCGCTGGCCTTTGCCCGGGGTGCGGTGTGCGACGGCGAGGACCCGCCCTGCGAGGACTGCGACGCGTGTCGGCGCTCGGCGCCGGGCGAGCCCCTCGTCCTCGACGGCACCGGGAAGAGGGGTCCGCTGCTGCGCCACATCGGC
>JANQRO010000518.1 GCA_028284525.1 Myxococcota bacterium
GCTCCAGCGGGCCTGGGCGAAACGGCGCAGCTCCCACGCGCGGCGCGCCGGGCTCCAGCCGAGCACCTCCGACAGCACCGCGGCGGCGGGTGCGGCGCAGTGCGCACCCTGGCAGGCACCGATCCCCAAGCGCACCCGAAGCGGGCAGTCGCCCAGGCTGCGCAGCCCCTCGCGTCGAGCGACGTAGCGGAGCTCGCTCTCGAGCACCGGCTCGCACACGCAGACGGTGCGCCGGCGCGCCGCGTCCTCGCCCAACGCGGCGGGAGCGCGCGCGCCGTGTCGCATTGCGACCCGGAGGGCTGCGGAGGAACCGACCCGGAATCGCTTCGAGAGCGCCGCGACGTCGGGCAGCGCCTCACCGCCGGGAAGCGGTGTGGTCGCGCTGCGACACGGCTCGCGGACCCCGAGCGAGCGGGCCAGCCGGTCGCAGAGCGCCTCCGCCATCATCCGGTACGCCGCGAGCTTGCCGCCGATGATCGAGAGCAGACCCGGCGCGCCGTCGCGCTCCCCGTGGTCGAGGATGGCGTAGTCCCGGGAGAGATCCGATTCGTAGACGCCGAATCCGTAGAGCGTCGGCCGGACCCCGGCGATCGCGTGAAGCACCCGGTGTCGCGACACCCCCGGAAGCGAGCGCTCCATCGCCTGGATCACGTAGCGGACCTCGTCCTCTTCGACCCCGGGCGCGTCGAGGTCGCCGTAGAAGTCGTCGTCGGTGGTTCCCGCCATGCTGTTCTGCTCGTGGGGAAACGTGAACATGTCGCGGCCGTCGATGCCGCGGGCGTACACCGCGACGTCGCTCACCCGGCGCTCGAAGACGAGGTGGATGCCCTTCGAAGGCCGCAGGGCGATCTCGACCCCGGCGAGGGCGGCGAGCTGGGGCGCCCAGGGCCCGGTCGCGTTCACCGTCCACTCCGACTCGACCCGCATCGTCTCACCGCTGTACGCGTCGCGGAGCTCCGCCCCCTCCACCCGACCGCCGCTTCCGCGCAGCAACGAGGTCACCGCCCACCCCGTGCGCACCTCGGCTCCGCGTTCGGCGGCGTCGAGGGCGTTGGCCGCGGTCAGCCGTGCCGCGTCGACCCCCCACTCGTCGAGGGTGAAGGCGCACTCGATCGCGGGAGACAGCGCCGGCTCGATGCGTCGCGCCTGGTCGCGGTCGAGACGTGTGTGGGGTTTGCCGTTCTTGAGCGGCTGGTAGCGGTCGTAGAGCTCGAGACCGATCTCGACGAGCTCGGGGCCCACCGGGTCGTCGGGAAACACGGGAAGCAGAAAGGGGATGCGAAACACGAGATGGGGCGCGATGCGCTGGATCGCCCCCGAGTCCTGACACGAATGCAGCGTCACGTCGGGGTCTTTCTGCAGATAGCGCAGCCCGCCGTGGATCATCCCCGAAGAGGCCCAGGTCGTCCCGCCGCCGAACTCGCCCTTCTCCACCAGGGCGCAACGGATCCCGCGGAGCGCGAGATCGCGGGCGATCCCGGCGCCGTTGATCCCGCCCCCGATGACGAGCACCGGGACCCGCAGCGCGCGGCTCACCCCGCGCGCTCGAGACGGGGGGCCGGCTCCAGGTGGCGAGCGTCTTCCGGGATCGCGGTGGTGGGGACGTCGGGGATCGACAGCGTCTGCCCGGGATAGAGCCGCCCGGGGTCGCGGATCTGATCGCGGTTGGCGCGGTAGAGGGCCGGCCAGAGATGGGGGTTCCCGAGATAGGTCTCGGCGATCGAAGAGAGCGTCTCCCCCCGCTGCACCACGTGGGTGACTTCCCGTGTCGCCACGTCGTCGGCCGCGGCGGAGAGCGGGCCCGCGACGATCCACCCGGCGGAGAGCGGACCCGCGACGATCCACCCGGCGGAGAGCGGACCCGCGGCGATCCACGCGGCGAGGACGCCCGTCCACAACGCCCTCCGACCGGATGTCCTCACTGTCGGCCTTGGGCAGTGGTGATGCGGATGCCGAGGTCGCGAAGCGCCTCGGTCTCGACCGCGGTGGGCGCATCCATCAGGAGGTCGAGACCGCGTTGGGTCTTGGGGAAGGCGATCACGTCGCGCAGGCTCTCGGCCCCGGCCATCAGCATCACCATGCGGTCGAAGCCAAAGGCGAAGCCACCGTGGGGCGGCGCGCCCGCTTCGAGGGCGCGCAGCAGAAAGCCGAAACGCTCCTCGGATTCCGCGCCCGAGTAGCCGAGCACCTCGAGGATGCGCTCCTGCACGTCGCGGCGGTGGTTGCGCAGGCTGCCGCTCCCGATCTCGACCCCGTTGATCACGAGGTCGTAGTGGGTGCCGCGCACCCGGCCGGGATCGCCCTCCAGGTGGGCGAGGTCCTCCTCGAAGGGCGCGACGAAGGGCTGGTGCGCGTAGGTCCACGCACCCTGGTCGTCGGCCTCGAAGAGCGGGAAGTCGACGACGAAGAAGGCATCCCAGGGGCGGTCGTCGAGTCGTCCCAGTCGGTGCCCGAGGTCCGAGCGCAACCGCGCGAGGATCGCGTTGGCGCGGGTCGCCTCGTCGGCGGAGAAGAGGAGCAGGCTCTCGGGCGCCGCGTCGCAGCGCTCGCCCACCGCGCGCTTCTCGTCCTCGGAGAGGAACTTCGCGATCGGTGACTGCCAGCTCCCGTCTGCGGCGACGCGCACCCAAGCCAGACCCTTGCCACCGAGCTCCTTCTTGACGAGGTCCTCCAGGCGATCGATCTCGCTCCGCGAGAGCGCAGACGCCTGCGACACCGGCAGACACTTCACGATGCCCCCGCTCTCGAGCACGCCCCGGAAGGCGCGGAACTCGCTCTCGGCGAATACGTCGGAGAGGTCGACCAGCTCGAGCTGGATCCGCGTGTCGGGCTTGTCGGAGCCGTAACGCGCCATGGCCTCGGCGTAGGGCATCCGGCGGAAGGGTCGCGGGAGCGCCGTGTCAATCACGTCGGCGTAGGCTCGCACCGTGAGCGCCTCGAGCACCTCGAGGACGTCTTCGACCCCGACGAAAGCCATCTCGAGGTCGATCTGGGTGAACTCGGGCTGGCGGTCCGCGCGCAGGTCCTCGTCGCGGAAGCAGCGGACGATCTGGAAGTAGCGTTCGAATCCCCCGACCATCAGCAGCTGCTTCAGGATCTGGGGCGACTGGGGGAGCGCGTAGAAGGTGCCCTGCTGGAGCCGGCTCGGCACCAGGAAGTCGCGGGCACCCTCGGGCGTCGCCTTGCCGAGCATCGGCGTCTCGATCTCGACGAAGCCGTCCTCGGAGAGCCCCCGTCGCACCGACTGGTAGAGCTCGTGACGCAGCCGCAGGGCGCGTTGGAGCGGAGGGCGCCGCAGGTCGTGGATCCGGTGACGCAGACGGACGCTCTCGTCGACGCCGGGGTCGTCCTCGATCCGGAAGGGCGGGGTCGTGGCGCGGTTCAGGATGCGCAGCTCTTCGACGAGGATCTCGACCTCACCGGTCGGGAGGTTCGGGTTCACCGTCTCCGCCGAGCGGGCCTCGACCCGCCCGCGGACGGCGATCACGAACTCGGAGCGCAATGCGTGGGCGCGTCGGTGGACCTCGGGTGCGGTGTCGGGCTTGAAGACCGCCTGCACCACCCCGCTCGCGTCACGCAGGTCGATGAAGATCACTCCACCGTGGTCGCGGCGGACGTGGACCCAGCCGGCGACACACACCTCGCTCCCGATGGCGTCGCCGCGCACGGCGTCGCAGGCGTGGCTGCGGCGTAGGCTGCCGAGACCGTCGAGATCCGCGGAGACCGCGACTCCCGCGTCCGGGTCGCCGGCTCCCTCGTTGTGGTTCGCTTGGCTCAAGGGCGACCCGTGTGGAGTGAGGCGCCCGGAGTAGCAACGGGCCCCACTACTGTCAATTTTCCACGAGGTCGGCGGCGGAGGAGATCCGGTTGCGACCCAAGGACTTGGCCCGGTACATCGCCTTGTCGGCGCTGTCGATCAACGCCTCGGCGCTGTCGCCGTGGGCGGGGAAGCTCGCCACGCCGACGCTCACCGTGATCTGGAAGGTCTGGCCGGGGCCGGCCTCGAAGGTCGTCTCTGCCACCGCCGCCCGGATCCGCTCTGCCACCCGCGCACCCGTTTGGTGATCGGTGTCGGCCAACAGGATCGTGAACTCGTCGCCTCCGTAGCGCGCCAGGGTGTCCACCTGACGGATGCAGCCCCCGAGTACCTCGGCGAGACCGCGCAGGGTGCGGGACCCGACCAGGTGGCCGTGCTGATCGTTCACCAGCTTGAAGCGATCGATGTCGATGAAGACGACGCTCAGATTGGTTTCGTAGCGATCGGCTCGGCGCACCTCGTGCTCGAGGGCCGCGAAGAGGTAGCGGGCGTTGTACGCGCCGGTGACGTCGTCGACAAAGGCGCGTTCTTTGGCGCGCAGGTAGCGCTCGGCGTTGTAGACCCCGACCTGTCCGTAGGAGGCCACCATCCGCGCGACCTCGAGATCCTCGGGTGCGAAGGGGCGACGGTCTTCGGGCAGGAGCACGAAGCCGCTCTCCCCCTGGTTGGGCGCGTCCATCGGAACGAGCAGACACCGCTCGGTCTCGACGCCGCTCGCGACGAGCAGCTCGACGAGCTCGCCGGAGTCGAGCACCTGCGCGTCGCCGGCCTCGTCGACCGCCGGCCGCTTGGGACCGCCCAACGCGAGACGAAGCCGGTCGCTCTCCTCGTCGCTGAAGCCCCGCACGACGAGCTCTTCGGTCTCGATGGCCGGGTTGCCGCGGAACACCGCGAGGCCACGCGAGCGGCCGAGCCGTCGCAGCAGGACCTCGAGGGCGATGCCGTGGATCTCGGCCGGCTCCACCGCGGCCGCGAGGGATCGGCAGTCGTCCATCGTGGAGAGCAGGGTGCGGAGGTGGTCGTTCTCCGCTCGCAGCCCGCGCCGCTCCAGGATGCGGCTCACCAGGTGACGCAGCTCGTCGGGACGCACGGGCTTGGGCAGGTAGTCGGCGGCGCCCGCGCGCATGGCGTCGAGGGCCAACTCGAGGGAGGTGAACGCGCCGATCAGGATCACATCGGTGTGCGGGTGGTCCTGGTTGATCTGACCGAGGAGCTCGAGCCCGCTCCACCCTTCGAGATGGAGCTCGCACAGGACGAGGTCCGCCGGCCGCTGCGACAGCGACTCGAGACACGCGCGACCCCCGTCCACCCCCTCGACGTCGGCGAGGTCGGCGAGGGCGTTGCGGGCGAGATCGCGGTCGACTCCGTTGTCGTCGACGATCAGGATTCGGGGCTGAGGGACGGATCCGGGCATATCCCCCTCGCGCGCGGCGCCGGGGACGCGCGCTCGTGGCAGAACTTGTCGAATTCGATCGGCCACGCAACTTGCCGGCTTGAGAGATTCCCCGGGGGATGGGGGAGCAGTGGGGGAACCCGCCGACCGGGGGCCGTCGAATCGGGCCGTGGGCGAGACGCCGCTAGCTGGGCGTTCCCAGACGCAAGCCCTGGAGTCGGATGAAGCCGCCGGCGTCGGCCTGATCGTAGTCGGTGTCGGAGTCCTCGAAGCTCGAGAGGGCTTCGGCGTAGAGCGAGACCGGGGAGCGGCGTCCCGTGACGATCGCGTTGCCCCGGTAGAGCTTGATCCGCACTTCCCCGGTGACGTTGCGCTGGGACTCGTCGATCGCCGCCTGCAGGAAGCGCATCTCCGGCGCGAACCAGAACCCGTTGTAGATGAGCTCGGCAAAGCGGGGTGCCAGACGATCTCGCTCGTGCACCACCTCTCGATCCACGGTGATCGACTCCATCGCGCGGTGGGCCACGTGGAGGACGGTGCCGCCGGGTGTCTCGTAGACACCGCGCGACTTCATTCCGACGAAACGGTTCTCGACCAGGTCGACCCGTCCGACCCCGTGCTCGCCGGCGATCCCGTTCAGCCGGTCGAGCAAGGCAAAGGGCGCCAGCACCTCGCCGTCGATCGACACCGGCGTCCCGGTGTCGAAGCCGATCACGATCTCCTGGGGCTCGGGCCGCGCGTTCTCCGGCGAACGGGTGAGCAGGAACATCGACTCGTCGGGCGCGCGCCACGGGTCCTCGAGCACGCCGCCCTCGTAGGAGATATGGAGGGCGTTGCGGTCCATCGAGTACGGCTTCTCGGCGGTGGCTGTGACGGGGATGTTGTGGGCCCGGGCGTAGTCGATGCAGTCGCTGCGGGAACGCAGCGACCACTCCCGCCAGGGTGCGATCACCTGGAGCTCCGGTGCCAGCGCCCGGTAGGCGAGCTCGAAGCGCACCTGATCGTTGCCCTTGCCGGTGGCGCCGTGGGAGACCGCGTCGCATCCGGTTTCGTGGGCGACCTCGACGTGGTGCTTGCCGATCAAAGGCCGGGCGAGCGAGGTCCCCAGCAGGTAGGTGCTCTCGTACACGGCCGCGCCCCGAATCGCCGGGAACACGAAATCGCGCACGAACTCCTCACGGGCGTCGCGGATCACGCAGTCCACGGCTCCGGTGGCCTTCGCCTTTTCCGGGAGCCCGTCGAGCTCCTCCTCCTGCCCGACGTCGCAGCAGAACGCGACCACCTCGCAGTCGTACTCCTCGATCAGCCAGCGCAGGATCACCGACGTGTCGAGACCGCCGCTGTAGGCGAGACACACTCGCCGCGGCTTGTGGCGTGACGCAGCCATGGGCTCCTCCGGGGGGCGCGAGCGTAGCCCGGGCGGCTGGACTTTGCGCCGGGCTCGGGGGCGCGGCGGAAGCCTTCGTGGAGGCCAGCCTTGTGGACTTCGCGCCGGATACGCCGGCGCCGCGCGCCGCGGCCCATGGCCTGGAGCGTCCAGCCTTGTGGACTTCGCGCCGGCTACGCCGGCGCTGCGCGCCGCGGCCCATGGCCGCGGCTTGCGGGGGTGCCTACAGCGGGGCCGGAGAGGGTGCGGCGAGTGTGACTTCGCGGTGTAGAGCGTCCAGCCTTGTGGACTTCGCGCCGGCTACGCCGGCGCTGCGCGCCGCGGCCCATGGCCGCGGCTTGCTATTCCTTGAACTCGATCTCGTAGAGGTCGTTGTCTTCGATGATGCGGTGGATCTCGGCGTCGGAGAGGGTGCCGGTGGCGTTGACCGTGATCGACTGCTCGCGGCCGGTGGCGACGTCGAGGGCCGAGACGCTCACGATGCCGTTGGTGTCGATGTTGAAGGACACCTCGATTTCGGGCTCGCCTTTGCGGGCCTCGCGGATCCCCGACAGGATGAACTCGCCGAGCAGGTCGTTCTCCTCGGCGGCGTCGCTCTCGCCCTGAAGCACGCGGATCTTCACCGCCGTCTGGTCGTCCCGGGTCGTGGTGAAGATGTGCGAGCGCTGCACCGGGAGCGTCGTGTTGCGTTCGATCAGCTTGGCGAAGTGTCCGCCGAAGGTCCCGATCCCGAGGGAGAGCGGGGTGACGTCGAGGAGCAGCATGTTCTGGTCGTCGTTGACCAGCGCCTCGCCCTGGATCGCGGCGCCCACCGCGACCACCTCGTCGGGGTTCACGCCTTTGTGCGGGCGCTGGCCGAAGTAGGCCGAGACCGCCTCCTGGACCAGCGGGGTCCGGGTCTGCCCACCGACCAGGATCACCTGGTTGACCTGTTCCCGGGAGAGCCCGGCATCGTTCAGACAGAACTCGACCGTCTTGATCGTGTCCTCGACGATGTCCCCGACCAACGACTCGAGCGTATCTCGTTTGAACTCGAGGGAGAGGTGTCGCGGACCCGCGGCGTCGCTCGCGATGAAGGGAAGGTTGACCTCGGTAGTCGTGCTCACCGAGAGGTCGCACTTGGCCTTCTCGGCGGCGTCCTTCAAACGCTGCAGCGCCATCGGGTCGCCGCGCAGGTCGATGCCCTCGGTCGCCTCGAATTCCTCGACCAGGTAGTTGACGATGCGGCGGTCGAAGTCCTCGCCGCCGAGAAAGGTGTTGCCGGCGGTGGCCAGCACCTCGATCACGTCGTCGCTCATCTCGAGGATCGACACGTCGAAGGTGCCGCCACCGAGGTCGTAGACGAGTACCTTCTCGTCGTCGGCGTTGCGACCGAGGCCGTAGGAGAGCGCCGCGGCGGTGGGCTCGTTGATGATCCGCAACACCTCGAGCCCGGCGATCTTGCCGGCGTCCTTGGTCGATTGCCGCTGGGCGTCGTTGAAGTGCGCCGGCACCGTGATCACCGCCTCGCGGACCGGCTCACCCAGGTGCTCCTGGGCGACGCGCTTCATCTCGCGCAGAATGATCCCGGCGATCTCCGGGCAGGTGTAGGTCTTGTCGGCGATCCGGATCCGCGGGTCGCCGTTGGGGCCTTCGACGATCTCGTAGGGACAGAGCTCGATGGCGCGGCGCACTTCGTCCGAGTCGTAGCGGCGTCCGATCAAGCGCTTCGAAGCGAACACGGTGCCACTCGCGTTGGTCACCGCCTGACGCTTGGCCAGGTGGCCGACGAGCCGCTTTCCGTCTTCGCCCACGGCGAACATCGAGGGGGTGGTCTTGTAGCCACCCGTGTTGGGAATCACGACCGGACGGCCGTCCTCCACCACCGCGACACAGCAGTTCGTGGTGCCCAAATCGATCCCGATCACCCGACTCATCGTTTCCCTCCGAGCCAGCGGGGAGCGCGGAAGCGTCCGCCGCCGCCGAGCGCCTTGAGCTCGCTTTTGGCCAAAGCGTTAGTGGGGTCCAGCTCGAGCGCCGTCTCGATCTCACGACGCGCGTTTGCGTCGAGACCGGCGGCGCGAAAGACCTGTCCGAGGAGCCGGTGGTAGTCGGCGTTCTCGGGCTCGATCTCCACCGCCGACTGTGCCCACTCCTTCGCGCGGTGCAGATCGCCGTCGGTCGCGACGAGCAGCTCCGCCGCTTGGAAGAGCAACCGCGGGTCGTGGGCGCGGTAGTGGATCGCCTCTTCGTAGGCCTTGGTCGCGGCCGCGAAATCGCGCACGTCCACCGCGTTCTCGGCCTCTTTGAGGTGACGCTCGGAGAGCACTTCGTGGGCCTTGCGCTGGACGTCGACGAAGCGGTCCTTGAAGGCCTCGTTCCAGGGGTCGAAGGCGATGGCGAGACGCACGCTCCCGGCGGCGTCGACCCACTGCTCGCGGGCGAAGGCGGCCATCCCGGACTCGAAGAGCCGTTTGGCTTTCGCCTTGCGCTCGCGCTGCACGCGGTTGTGCAGCGAAAAGCCGTGGGAGCGCGGTCGCAGCGGCACCCGGCGTCGCCGCGGGGCCTGGGGCGCGTCGGAGGCATCGCTCGCGGTCCCCGCACCCGCGTCGCCCGCCCTCGACGCAGGACCCCCCGGAGCCTGGGTCGGCGGCGGTCCGGTCGACGGGGCGCCGCCGGAGGCCGGCGGGGCGGTGCCCGCCGCGGCGGCGAGCGAGCGTTCGATCTCGGAGCGCGCCGTCGGGTCCGAAAGCAGCTCGTAGGCCTCGACGATCTTCTTGTAGACCCGATCGACCCGCGCTTCGTAGGGCCCGAGGTTGCGTCGGAAGTAACGGTCCGGGTGGAAGTCGCGGGAGAGCCGGAAGAAGGCCTTCTTCAGCGCCGGGCGCTCGGCGTCCGCCGCCACCCCGAGCACCTCGTGGTAGGGAGCGTCGAGACGTCGCTCGAGCAGCAGCAAGCGACCCTGGAGCTCGACGGCCAGGTCGAGGCTCGGGTCGATCTGCTTGGCGAGCTCCGCCGGCAGCGAGACCCCGTCGGCCTCGGCCTCCGCGGCGTCGATCGCTTGTTCGTCCCCTCGGCCCATGCCTCTCCCGCACGGGGGGCGTACGCCTGGCGCGGCGCGCCCCCGGCTCGCACTCTCATCGGCAGGCGTCCGGGAGAAGCTGAGGGATCTCGGGGAGGTCGGGCCGCTTCTGGGGGCGTTTTGCCCCGCCCCGGAGCGGCTGGCGCCGAGACGCTCACAGGGGCGCCGGGGCCTCCCCGAGGGTGCGTTCCAGGATGGCCTTCTGGGCGTGGAGACGGTTCTCGGCCTGGTCGAACACCAGGCTCCGAGCGCCGTCGAGCACGTCGCTGGTGATCTCCTCTCCCCGGTGGGCCGGCAGACAATGGAGCACCCGGGCCTCCGGGGCGGCGCGGAGCAGCGCCTCGTTCACCTGGTAGGGCCGGAAGAGCTGGCGTCTCGCCTCGCCCTCCTCCTCTTGGCCCATGCTGGTCCACACATCGGTGTAGACGAAATCCGCGCCGTCGACGGCGGCCTCCGGCACCTCCACCCACTCGATCCGGGCGCCGGAGGCCGCGGCGAAGACCTCGGCCCGCTCCCAGTACACCGGGTCGACGCGGTGGCTCGCCGGGGTCGAGACCCGGATCCGACCGCCGAGCTGGGCCCAGAGGAGCACGAGGGACGCCGCCACGTTGTTGCCGTCGCCGACGTAGACCAGCGTCGCCTCGTCCAGCGGCACGCGTTCGACGACGGTGAGCGCGTCGGCCATCGCCTGGCAGGGATGCAGCGCGTCGGTGAGACCGTTGATCACCGGGATGGTCGCGGAGGCCGCGAGTCCCTCCACCAGGGCGTGGTCGTAGGTGCGCGCGACCAGCCCGTGTACCCAACGCGAGAGGTTGCGCGCGACATCCTCCACCGATTCGCGCGTGCCGATCCCGACCTGCTCGCGGCGGAGCTGGATCGCCTGCCCACCCAGCTGGGCGATCCCCGCCTCGAAGGTGACCTGGGTGCGCAGGGACGGCTTCTCGAAATACATCGCGAGGGTGCGGCCGGGGAGTGTCGCGTGGCCCTCGCGTTTTCGGTGCAGACGTTTGAGCTCGGCGGCGCGGCGCAGCAACGCCTGCAGCTCTTCCGCGGGCCAGTCCGCGACGCTGATGAAGTCCTTTGGGGCGTTCATCGGTTGATCCTCTGGCCGATCATCGACCGTTCGTGGGCGCCACCATCGGGCGAAGGCTTGGGCCCGGTCATCGCGTGAGCAGCGTCCCGACACCGCCGTCGGTGAAGATCTCGAGCAGCAACGCGTGACGCGCGCGCCCGTCGACGATGTGCGCCCGCGGGACACCCGCCTCCACCACCGCGGCGCAGCACTCGACCTTGGGAATCATCCCACCCTGGATCACCCCGGACTCGATCGCGGCGCGGGCCGTCGCCAGGTCGAGATCCGCGACGAGTTTCCCTTCCCCGTCGAGGACGCCTTCGACGTCGGTCAACAACACGAGCTTCTCCGCACCCAGGGCCACGGCGATCGCGCCCGCGGCTTCGTCGGCGTTGACGTTGTGGGTGAGCCCTTCCTCGCTGACACCGATCGGCGCGATCACCGGGACGAACCCGCTCTCCGCCACCGCCGCGATCGGCGCGGGGTTGACCGCCACGACCGTCCCCACGCGACCGATGTCGCGGTCGCCGGGACGTTTGCGCTCGACCTGGATCATCCGGCCGTCGTTGCCGGTGAGCCCGAGCGCCTGGCCGCCGCCGCGCTGGATCAGCTCGACGATCTCGCGGTTCACCTTGCCACCGAGCACCATCTCGACCACACCCATCGTCTCGTCGTCGGTCACCCGGAGCCCGTCGACGAATTCGGAGGCCTTGCCGACCTGCTCGAGGGTGCGCCCGATCTGCGGCCCCCCGCCGTGGACGATCACGGGCCGAACCCCGATGTGCTTCAGCAACACCACGTCGACGGCGAAGGAGTGGCGCAGCGCCTCGTCCTTCATCGCCGCGCCGCCGTACTTGATGACGATGGTCTTGTCGACGAAGCGCCGCATGTAGGGCAGCGCCTCGATCAGGACCTCGGCTTTGTCCGTCAGCGTCTTCAAGCGGATCGTCTCCGGCCGGGCGGCCCCGGCGTATCGGCGGACCCGCTCTGGCTCCTCAGTCTCGGTCGGCGCGGCGCGCGTCGGCGAGCTCGTTCATCGAATCGACGAGGCTACGGTAGAGGAACACGTTGCGCACGGCGGCCGAGAGGGCGGCGCCCAGCACCTCGGCGAGCCCCGCCGAGCCAAGCCGCGGATCGTCTCCGAAGACACGCGCCACGCCGAGGGCGGTGCCGCGGAAGCGCATCGGCAGGATCAGGCGGGGCGCGCGCTCGCCTTCGGCGTCGGTGTCGACCGCGGGGTCGAAGCGCGGGTCGGACGCCACCTCGGCGCTCGCCACGGGATGCCCAGCGGCGACGACGGCACCGGTGAGACCCCGGGTCGCCGAGAGCCGCGCCCGATCGCCCACCCCGGCTCCCTCCCACTGCGCCTCG
>JANQRO010000522.1 GCA_028284525.1 Myxococcota bacterium
GCCGGTGACGATCGGCACCCGCCCCCGCGCCGCGATCGCGTCGACCACCGCGCGTGCCTCCCGGGCGTAGCGGCCGGCGCTGTAGCGCTGGTCGGGCTCGACGACGTCGTAGAGGTGGTGCGTGACCCGCGCCCGGGTCGCGGCATCGGGTTTCGCCGTGCCGATGTCGAGGTAGCGATACACCTGCATCGAGTCGGCGTTCACCACCTCGCCCCCGAGGCGCTCGGCCAGCGCCAGCGCGACACCGCTCTTGCCCGCGGCTGTCGGCCCGGCGACCACGACGACGGCGGGACGTGCTTCGTGCTCCGTCATGGAGGACCTGCTCTGCGCTCCGTCACGGCTCAGGTTCGGCGGAAGCGACGTTCGATCTCGGCGAGCGGGATCGGGACGACCACGGGGCGCCCGTGGGGACAGGTCGGCGACCAGGGGATCGAGTCGACGGCCTCGAGGAGCGCCCGCTGCTCGCTGCGTTCGAGACGATCCCCGGCGCGGCGCGCGCTGTGACACGCGAGGGTCGCGAAGATCGCCTCGGCGGGATCGAGCCCTCGCGGTACCGGGGGCCCGTTGGGGTCCCGGCCGATCGCTTCGGCGAGTTCGACGAGGAGCATCTCCGGATTCCGATCCGCGAGGAGCGCCGGCACCGCGCGCACCACGTAGGCGTTCTCGCCAAACGGCTCGAGATCGAAGCCCAGGGCCACGGCGTCCTCGCCGTGCTCGGCGATCCGCGCGGCGTCGCGGGGGTGGAGGTGGACGGTGGCGGGGAGGAGGAGGGCTTGTTGCGAGACACCCCCTTCGCGCCACTGACTGCGCAAGCGTTCGTAGAGCACGCGCTCGTGGGCGGTGTGTTGGTCGACCAGAAGGAGACCGTCTTCGCCTTCGAGGAGCAGGTAGGTGGCGTGGAGCTGGCCGTGGAGCTCGAGCGCGCTGAGACGCAGCCCCGGAGCAGCGTCGCCTTCGCGCGCGAAGAGCGAGGCGGAGGCCGCTGCGGTCTCGACGTCGCGCTCGCCGGCGAACTCCCACTCCGCCCGTTGCACGGGGTCGGACTCCGGACCCGCGCCCCACCGCGCAGTGCGCGAGTCGCCGATGCGCCCCGCCCCGCCCCGCCCCCACGTCGGCGCTGCGGTGCCGGCGCGTGTGGGGTTCGGCGTCGGGGTCCCCGCCCCGCCGGGCCCGCCCAGCCAGGCGCGGGTCTCGAGCGCACGACGCACACCGCGTGACACCAGTCGGTGTACGGCACGCGGATCCCGGAACCGCACCTCCCACTTCGCGGGGTGCACGTTGACGTCGACCTCGCCGGGGGGCACGTCGAGAAAGACGACGGCGCTCGGAAAGCGGCCCTTGGGCAGTACGTCCCGGTAGACCTCGAGGAGCGCGTGACGCAACAACCGGTCGCGCACGGGCCGGCCGTTGACGAAGAGGTAGAGGCTGCCGCTCCCCGCGCGGTGGACGTCGGGGCGCGACGTGAATCCCTCCAGCCGGAACGCTCCCTCGGCCGCGTCGACCGTCACCATCGCCTCGCTCTCTCGGCTCGACAGCACCGCAGCAACCCGTTCGCGTCGCTCGTGGACGGCGGGCCAGGTCGAAGCCACGCGTCCGTCGCGTTGGATGTCGAAGTGCACGTCGGGACGCGCGAGCGCGGCACGGCTCAGCCAATCGACGACGTGGCGCCACTCGGTGGCGGGTTGCTTCAAGAACTTCCGTCGCGCGGGCACCTGCGCGAAGAGCGCGTCGACGTCCACCCGGGTGCCCGGTGCGATGCCGGGCGCGCCCTGCTCCACGACGCGTCCGCCCTCCACCCGCAGCTCGACGCCCTCCGCGTCGCCGTGGCGCCGCGTCCACAGACGCAGCGACGACACCGAGGCGATCGCCGGCAGCGCTTCTCCGCGAAACCCGAAGCTCGCGATCGCGTCGAGGTCGTCGGCCCGGCGGAGCTTGCTCGTGGCGTGGCGTTCGAGGGCCAGACGCGCGTCCCGCGCATCCATCCCGCACCCGTCGTCCCGGACCCGGATCCGGTCGATCCCGCCACCGTCCACCTCGACGCGGATCCGGGACGCGCCGGCATCGAGGGCGTTTTCGACCAGCTCCTTCACGACCGACGCCGGCCGCTCGACCACCTCCCCGGCGGCGATCTGGTCGATCAACCGGTCGTCGAGTCGCTCCACCCGGCGTGCCGAGGGGGCTTCCGATTCGGCAACGGGTCCCCTAGGGGAAACGAAATTTGCCTGCGTTTTCACGCGGGAATTGGGCGTCGGGGGGAGGTTGCCGGTCACCAGTCCAATTTCGCAGGGGCCTCAGCAACCCGCAAGCAAGCGGAAATAAGCCGGCATTTCTGCATCGCAAGCCCCTTGTTCCATTGACAAAGCCCTACTCCAACTCATAGCCTTCGGACGCCGTTCTTTCGGGGGGCCCCACCGGATGCGCGATCAGGTAACGGGTGCAAATCCCAACACTACTCGCTCGACGAGTACCGACACCGCGACGACGTCCGCTGGACGTTCAGCCGGACGGCGGCGCAGCGATCGTATCGTGGCGGCCAGTCCGGCGATGCAAAAGGCCGTCGAGCTCTCCGCGCAGGCGGCGCGCAACGACTCGCCGCTCCTGCTCTTCGGCCCGCCGGGCACCGGCAAGTCGATGCTGGCCCGAGCGATCCACGAGTGGAGCCCGCGCGCACAACAGGCCTTGGTGATCCTGAACTGCGATTCCGTTCCGGGTCCACTCCAGGGGCGCGAGCTCTTTGGCTGTGTCGCGGGCACCTACCCGGCGCTCCCAGAGGAGTACCAGGGCGCCCTGCTGAGCGCCGCCGGCGGCACCCTCGTCCTCGAAGCGATCGACGCCCTCGAACCGAGCGCGCGCACCGCGCTCACCGGCGCGCTGAAGGTCGGAACCTTCCGCCAGGAGGGCGGCGACCGCGACCACACGCTCTCGGCTCGCGTGATCGTGACGGCACCCGAGCGCCGCTACGAAGGGCTGTTCGGGGGCGCGGCCCGCGTGATCTCCCTCGCTCCCCTCGGCGAGCGCCCGGAGGACATCTTGCCCCTCGCCTCGCACTTCCTCGCGCGATGCGCCGAAGAAGCGGGCGTCACCGCCGTGGGCTTCAGCAACGAGGCGCGCGAAGCGCTCCTCCAGGAGAGCTGGGACGGCAACGTCGGCGAGTTGCGCGAGCGCGTCCGCCAGGCCGTGGCGCTGGCCGGAAGCGGCGCAATCACGGCCGAGGCCCTCGGTGTCGCGGCATCGCCGGAGAACGTCCCGTCGTTCCGCGACGCCAAGCGCGCGTTCGAGACCCGCTACGTCGAGGCGCTGCTGCGTCGCTGTCGCGGCAACATCAGCCAGGCCGCGCGGCTCGCGAAGAAGGACCGCAAGGATTTCTACGACGTGATCCGGCGGACCGGAGTCGACCCGAGCCAGTATCGGCGCTGACGGGAGCCCGCCGCCCCGGCTACACGTCCTCCGGCACCACGTCCCCGACCCAGACCTGCGGGGGACGCGCGCGCTCGATACGCGCGCGCTCGCCCTCGTAGCCCTCGCGACCGATCAACGCGAACGCCGCGATCTTGCCCGCCTCGACACCCGGCTGGTCGTAGGCGTCGACCCCGAGGAGCTCGGCGTGCACCGCGGTCTGGACTTCCCAGGCCACCAGGAGCTGGCCGAGGGTGTAGGGGTGGATCTCGGGTAGCTGCCAGCAGATGCTCGGGCGCTCGGCCTGCGCGAGGGCGATCGCGGTGCCCACCTGCTCTGCGCGAAGCAACTCGCCCAGCGGCAGCCCCGCGAGATAGTCGGCCGGGTCGTTCTTCGGCAACGTGTTTGCGAGTCGCATGGCGCGCTGATTGCGCGCCGCGGTGACGAACACGATCAGCTTGTCCGCGGGGCCCTCGACGAAGAGCTGGACCTGGGAGTGCTGGTCGGTGGTCCCGCGCGCGGGGATCGGGGTGGACCCGACGCCGGCGGCGCTGCGTCGGCCGGTGCCCCCCGGATCGGGCTTGCCGAGGCTCTCGGCGGTGAGCTGCACCATCCAGCGTCCGAGGGGCTCGAGGGCGTCGGCGTAGGGAAAGAACACCTGGGTCGGCGCGCCGCGCTGGGACCCCAGCACGTGGGCGACGGCAGCCGCCGCGGACGCGACGTTGTCCTCGCCCCGGTCGCGCGCCAGCCGATTGCCCATCCGGCGCGCGCCCTGGACGAGGGTCGCAACGTCGATGCCGACCATCGCGGGAGCGAAGAGCCCGCTGGCGGTGAGCGCGGAGAAGCGCCCGCCGATATCCGAGGGGAACTCGAGGGTCTCGATGTCTTCGGCCTCACAGAACGCGCGCAGCGCGCCGGATCCCGTCGTCGCGACGACGTGGTCGCGGAACGCGCGGTCGCGTCGGGTCTTCGGAAGCGCGTCGCGGAGCGCCTCGCGCACCAGCGCGAAGCCCGCCGCCGTCTCGACCGTGCCCCCCGACTTCGACACGACGTGGATCAAGGTGTGACGCAGGTCGACGGCTTCGAGGAGGCCGTGCAGCCGATCCGGGTCCACGTTGTCGACGAAGTGCAGCCGCGGCCCCCCGCGCTTGGCCTCCGGCAGCAGGTTGTGCGCCGGATGGGCGAGGGCGCGGAACACGCATTCGGCACCGAGGGAGGAGCCGCCGATGCCGACCTGGATGAGGTCGCGCACGCCGGCGCGTCGCCAGCGCCGCGCGCTCCGCGCGATCTCGTCGAGCACGCTGCCGCGGCGCGGGAGCGTGAGGAAGCCGGACGGGGCACCGGCCGTGAGCA
>JANQRO010000526.1 GCA_028284525.1 Myxococcota bacterium
CGAGGCGACGGCGGAGGACGAGTACGACGCCCAGCGACGCCGCATCGTCCCGGTGGGCGCCGGGCTCGCCCAGTCCCTCGAGCTCGCCGACGGCGACGTGGTCGAGATCGTGAACCCCCGGGGCGCCCACCTGCGCGGCTGGACGCGAATCGCCCCCGAGCTCCCCGACGACGCGATGGCCCTCGGCCCCCGCGGCCGCGGCATCGCCGGCGCCGAGACCGGCGCGCGCGCCGAGCTGCGCACCCCGTGGACCCATTGCATCCGCCGGCAGGAACGCGATCGACGGCTGGCGCTCTGATCGACCTCTCGCGTCGGCGCCACGATGCGTCGACCGGCGCGCGCCGCGTCGGGTCCGTGATCCCCAGCGCCCGCTTCCGTTCGCGGGACCCGATCCCGTGGGCGCAGACGCCGAGGCCCGGACCGTAGGGCTGTGGCACCATGCGCCGTCATGACCACGATCAAGCTCTACGGCATCTCGGGCTCGCGGGCGCTGCGCTCGCTCTGGGCCGCCGAGGAAATCGGCGTCGACTACGAGCACGTCTCGGTCGACTTCAGGGAGGAATCGAAGACACCGGAGTACCTGACGGTGAACCCGAACGGGCGCATCCCCGCCCTGGTCGACGGCGACACCGTGCTCTTCGAGTCGATGGCGATCAACTTGTACCTGGCCAAGCAGTACGGCGGCGAGCTCTACCCAAAGACCGCTGCCGACGAGGGCCGCACCTGGCAGTGGAGCGTCTGGGGCATCAGCGAGATCGAGCCGCTCCAGATGCAGATCGTCGTGCAGAAGTTCTTCACTCCCGACGAGAAGCAGAACCCCAAGGTGACGGCGGGGGCGACCAAGGGTCTACAGCGCCCCCTCCAGGTGCTGGACGCCCACCTCGCCGACCGCGAATGGCTGGTCGGCGAGGCCTTCTCGATCGCCGACCTCAATGTCTCGGCCGTGATGCTGCTCCTCGAGATGGTCGAGTTCGACCTCTCGGGGTTCCCGCAGCTCACCCGGTGGCTCCAGGCCTGTTATGCGCGCCCCTCGCTGGCGCGGGCGCGCGCGCTCGGCACCTGAAGCGCGGCGCGATCCCGACCCGTCCGCGGATCGGGGCCGTCGGATCGACATGAGCACCCGAGAACTCGTCCAGTTCCAGTACTCGCACTACAACGAGAAGGCGCGTTGGGCCCTCGACTACAAGGGTCTGCCCCATCGCCGGCGCTCGCTCCTTCCGGGCCCGCACGCGATCCAGGTCCGCAGACTGTCGGGACAGGTGCAGGTCCCGGTCCTGCGCGACGGGGCCGAGGTGGTGACCGGCTCGAGCGAGATCGTCGACCACCTGGAGCGTCTCCACCCCGACCCGCCCCTCTACCCGGCGGACCCCGACGCGCGCGCCCGCGCGTTCGCGATCCGGGACGAGTTCGACAGCGAGGTCGGCCCGGCCGTTCGGGTCGCGCTCTTTCAACACATGCTCCCGGACGCCGGGTACCTCGCCCGCATGTTCAGCACGGGCCAGACCTGGCTCACGCGAAGCGTCTACCGCGCGATGATGCCGGCCGTCGCCCCGGTGATGAAACGCAGCATGGAGATCGGGCCCGACAACGCCGCGCGCGGGGCCGATCGCACCCGCGCCGCGCTGGACTTCGTCGCGGAGCGGGCCGGCCCCGACGGCTATCTGGTCGCGGAGCGCTTCAGTGTCGCCGACCTCACCGCCGCGTCGCTGCTGATGGTCACCTGCTACCCCCCCGGGCTCCAACCCGCTCTGCCGGAGCCCCGCTCCCCCAGGCTTGGCTCCTGGCTCGACCGGTGGGCGGATCACCCGGGCACCGCGTGGGTGCGCGAGATGTACCGACGTCACCGGGGGGCGTCCGCCGAGCTTCCGCGCCCCTAGGTCTCGGACGCCGCAGACGCAGGGGCCTCCGTCGGTCCGCCCGGTCTCAGTGGGTCGCGTCGCGGAGGGCGTACCAGTACACGAGGCTCAAGACCACCGTGACGATCGCGAACACCGTGTAGTTGATGCGCGAGGCGCGGTTCGTGTCGACCCGGGCGGCGCGCTCGACGATCATCGAGCTCAGGAGCGCCACGATGATGTGCGCGAAGGTCCCCCCCGCGATCCGGTCGACGAGCACCGATCCGGAGGCGGGGTTCAGCTCGGAGGTCAACAGGTACATGTTGCCTACCGCCGCGAAGATCGCGCTCGTCACCATACCGGTGCGCGCCGCGAGGGCGCTGACGTCGATGAAGTACATCAGGAACGCGATCAGGTTGGCGACGATGAAGCCCACCGACAGGGTCACGAGGAGGCGCCCGCTCTGGCGGACCAGGTCGATGCCGATCACGAGACGCGAGAACTGGCTGGTCCCCTCGTCCCCGAGCCCGAACTGGGACGCGTAGTCCTGGACGACGACGCCCAGCTGGAGCGGCTCGACATCGTAGCCCGAGAGCTTCACGAAGTCCGAGATCAGGCTCTGCGCGGTATCGGGGACGAGCTGTACCTCTTCGACCGTGAACGGCGTCTCGATCACGATCGCGATGCGCTGCCGGTCGAAGGGGTAGTCGCGAAAGTCGAAGCGGTGGTTGATCGTCGCGTCGACGAAGCCCGCCGTGTAGTGACGACCGTCGTCGAGCACCCGTCGGTAGACTCCCTGTGTGGTCCACGACCGCCCGTTGAGGATCTGCATCACCTCGAAGGGCCGGAACTCGGGATCGGAGGTGATCCACCACACGTAGAACTTCACGCCGACGCTGCCGTCCAGGGCGTTGGTGCTGTGGACGCTCGCCACCCAGACCCCGACGCGGACTTCGGTGAGGGCGTGGTCGTCCGCCCCGGCCGGGTGGGCGGCGCAGAGGACCGCGAGACCGAGCACGAGCGCCGCCGCGCGACGCGTCGCCGGGCCGCGCTCGGAACGGGGACGCGGCTGCCGGAGCCGGTCGGGCATGGCCGGACTCTACCACCTGCCCAACGCGTGCGGCGGCCGCGCGCCGACGACGATCCCGCCCGAACCCCGATGCGGAAGAACGCCTCGGCGCTGGCTACGCCCCCTCCCCGGCGAGGCCTACGGCCGCGGACCGGGAGTCGGCGCTCCCCACCGCGGGCGGGCCGCCGGGATCGAGGTGGCGAGCGACCTCGCGGCGAAGGAGGGGACGAAGCACCGAGGACCGCGTGGCGATATCGTGTCGCGTCATGCAGATCGGGATCTCGTTGACCAGCGCCCACGCGGTCGCGGATGTCCGCCTGGGCGCCCAGGTGATGATCGAGCGCACCGCGGCGGCCCGGGAGGCCGGACTCGACTCGCTCTTCGTGGGCGACCACCACGCCACGGCTCGCCCCTACTACCAGAACAACGCGATCCTGGGGCGGCTCCTTGCGGAGTGGGGCGAGGCGCCGGCGGGGGCGCTCTACCTGCTGCCGCTCTGGCACCCCGTCCTCCTCGCCGAGCAGGTGGGGACCCTGGCGTCGATCGCGCGTGGGCGCTTCGTCATGCAGTGCGCGATCGGCGGCGGCGCCGAGCAGTTCGACGCCTTCGGCGCGAGCCTGCGCACCCGGGTCGGCGCCTTCGAAGAGTGTCTCGACCTGATGCGCGCGCTCTGGCGGGGCGACACCGTGTCGAGCGACGGGCACTGGACGATTCGCGATACGCGCATCGCGCCGGTGCCGCCCGAGCCGGTCGAGGTCTGGGTGGGCGCCCAGGCGCCGCGGGCGATCGAGCGAGCCGCCCGGCTCGCCGACGGATTCCTCGCCGGACCCGGCCTGCTCCTCGGCGAGGCGACCGAGCAGGCCACGCGCTACCGCGAAGGCTGCGCGCGCCACGACCGGCCGGGACGGCTCGCGATCCGCCGGGACCTCTACGTCGGCGAGAGCGACGAGGAGGCGCGGGCCACCGCCGGCCCCGTGGTCGAGGCGGGCTACCGAGGCTTCCGCCCCGAGGCGCTGGTGATCGGTGGCGTCGAGTCCGTCGCCGAGGAGCTTCGCGCCTTTGGGGCGGCGGGCTATCGCGACGTCATCGTCCGCAACCTGGTGTCGTCCCAGCCCCACGCGCTCGCCTCGATCGAGCGCCTCGCCCGCGTCCGCGAGCTCGTGGCCGACGCCTGAGCGGCCCGCCGAGTCTCCACGGCACGAGGCGTTCGGCGGCGGCAAGCGAACGACGCCGCGCGGTCGATCTGCACTACCCTGGCCCGCGGGAGGGTTCCGATGGCGAAATCTGGCGCCGATCTGGTTGCGGAGGCGAAGGCCGCCGTGCGTACCTGCAGCGTAGAAGAAGCCGCCGAGCGCATCGGACGTGGCGCCTCCGTGCTGGACGTGCGTGAGCCGGCCGAGTTCGCCGCCGGCGCGGTTTCCGGTGCGATCAATCTGCCGCGGGGGCTCCTGGAAGCGAAGATCGCCGAGACCTGTCCCGACCCCGCGAGCGCGATCGTGGTGCACTGCGCCACGGGAGGCCGCGCGGCCCTGGCCGCGCAGACCCTCGCCGTGATGGGATACACCGACGTGGTCTCGGTCGACGGAGCCGTCGCGGACCTCCTCGAGCGATGCCCGTAGTGTCGTGATCCTCGCCTGGAT
>JANQRO010000527.1 GCA_028284525.1 Myxococcota bacterium
CCGCATCCGCGAGAACGTGGCCCGCGCGACGGCGCTCGAGCTTCTCGACGGGCGTCTCCTGTCCTTCGTCACGGTGGACGACCTGCCCCAGGTTCGCGTGAACGTTCGTCTCTACGAGGTGAACCGGACCCGACTCAAAGCGTGGTCCGCCAATCTCGACGCGGTCGCCGGGAACATCGATCAGGGAACGCTGCTGCCGGCGCCCGGGTCGGTTGCGTCCCAAGGGGGCACGGCCCCTCGGGTGGGCGGCGGATCCGGCGTCGACTTTCAGAACGTGCTGACGGCACTGAGCGGCGGCACGATCAACCAGTTCCAGATTGCCGGCGCGAAGTGGGCGATCGATCTGTTGTTCTCGCTCCTCGCGGAACAAGGGATCGCGCGCAGCCTTGCGAACCCGACGGTCACGGTGCTCTCCGGGGAGATCGCGACGGTGAGCGTGGGCGGAGAGCTCCCCGTACCGACCTCCGTGGCGACCGCCGCCGGCAACCAGGTCTTCGAATCGGTGTTCTTCGTGCCCTTCGGGGTCCAGCTCGGAATCCGACCCCTCGTCGGGCCGGGGGACTCGATCACCATCGACGTCCGTCCGCAGGTGAGCCAGCCGGATCCGGACCTCACCGCCGCGGTCCGCGAGGCGAGCGGAAGCGACCAATCGACGACGGCCTTCGAGTCGCGCTCCGTGACGACGACGGCGCGCCTCGCCGACGGCCAGGTGCTCGCAATCGGCGGTTTGCTCTCCCGGCAGATCTCCGATGCGCGCGCCTACACACCGCGACTCCACCGCACCCCGGTGCTTGGGTGGCTCTGGAAGAGCTTCGACCAGAACGACGAAGATCTCGAGCTGGTGGTCGTCGTGAGCCCGGCGATCCTGCGCGAACGAGAGCCCCGGGTGGCGATGTGGAGCTTCCGGGACGACCTCGAGCTCCTCGCGGCGGAGGGACAGCCGTCGATGCTGCCACTCCCGCCGCCTCCGCCGCCGGTTCCGCCTTCGCCGGCGCGGCCCCTGGAGGAGGAGCCGGTCGTCGTTCCGAGGGCGGCTCACGACTGTGACGACGGTGTCTGGGTGGACGGCGAATGCCTCCCGACCAAGTGACCGCGTCGAGCACTGCGGCACCCGGGGGAACTCCCACTTGCCGATCGGCACTTATCCCGACGGCGGGCCTGCAGGTGCGGGCCCGCCAGCGCGACCCTGAGCGGATCCAACCGATCCAAAGGAGAGACAATGCAACTGATCCGAAGACTGCTCCGCGACCGCCGCGGCGCAGCGATGGTCGAGTACGGCCTCCTCGTGGCTGGAATCGCCTTGATGACGGCGGCGGGGACGTCGATCCTCGGTCACAAGGCCTCCGACCTCATCGGTACGATGGCCGCGGTGCTGCCGGGCGCACACGGCGACGACAACAACCCGATCGTGAGCGGCAAGCTCATCGAGACGCGTGCGGACGTGCCCGGTGAAGACGCCGCAGGCGCCGCGTCGACGGGTATCGGGCTCGACGTGCCCGGAATTCTCGCGGGCAACGACACGTCTCGCCTCGAGACCAACGCGGGGATCCCGGAGCTCGGAAACCTCATCCTCGAGCCCTAGGCTCGGCGTTGAGGTGACGGTCTCACCCCCGTCTCGCAGCCTGCGGGGCGGGGGCTTCCCGTCCCATGGCTAGTGTGCTCGCTGCGCTGCTGTTCGCCGTCCTGCTGGTGGCCGCGTTCTGGGACCTCCGCCACCGCGAGATCCCGGACGCGTGCCCGATCGGGATCCTGCTGCTCTCGGCGGCGGGCGTCGCGAGCGGGGCGTTGCCGTGGTCGGCGGCGTTGCTCGGGTTCGGCGCGGGCGCCCTCGTGGGCATCGCGTTGTTCGGGCTGGGCGCCTGGGGCGGGGGCGACGCGAAGCTCGCCACGACGATCGGAGCCGCGATCGGATTCCCTGCGGTCCTGTCGTCCCTCTTCTACGCGGCCCTCGTGGGGGGCCTGCTCGCCCTCGTCGCC
>JANQRO010000539.1 GCA_028284525.1 Myxococcota bacterium
CGCCTCGCCCCGCGCCGGCGCCACCCGACGCCCCACCCCGGAGTCGGTGGTGACGATCCAGGAAGCCCTCGGGCCGGACATCGCCATGGTGCTCGACGAGTGCCGACCGCTGTCGTGGCTCGGTGCCGACCCCGACGACCCCGCCGCTCGCGAACGCAGCCGCGCCGTCTTCGAGCGGACGCTTCGCTGGGCGGAGCGTTCGGCGGCCGCGCGCCGGCGCCCCGACCAGGCGCTCTTCGCGATCGTCCAGGGCGGCATCTTCCCCGACCTGCGCCGCGAGAGCGCCGAGCGCAGCGCTTCGCTGCCTGGGTTCGACGGGTTCGCCCACGGCGGGCTCGGCCTCGGCGAGGAAGCGCCCCGGCGCCCCGAGCTCATCCGCGCCGCCCACGCGGCGCTCCCCGAGGACAAGCCCCGCTATCTGATGGGACTGGGCCGGCCGAGCGACCTGCTCGAGGCGGTGGCCTGCGGCGTCGACCTCTTCGACTGTGTCCTGCCCACGCGAAACGGTCGGCACGGCGTGCTCTACACCCGGCGTGGTCCGTTGCGGCTGCGCAACGCCCGCTTCCGCGGTGCCGGCGAGCCGATCGAATCCGATTGCGACTGCCCGGCGTGCGGCGCCTTTCCCCGGGGCTACCTCCGGCACCTGCTCCACGAGGGAGAAACGTTGGCAGGTCGGATGTGTTCACTCCACAACCTCCGGTTCTACATGAGGCTCTTGGAGGACGCGCGGGGCGCGATCGCCGCGGGGCGCTTCGAGGCCTGGGCGGCCGAGGTGGGGCGCGGGATGGCCGCGGACGACGCCTAGGCTTCCAAGGCGAGCTCGGCCACGCAGAGCGCCGCCCGGGCGGGGAGCTCCGCGCCGAGCCCGGCCGGGACGATCTCGAGCCGCTCGCGGAGGAAGGGCCAGATCCGCGCGCGCACCTGGCGACGCACGGGCTCGAAGCAGAGCGCCTCGCCGGCGGCCCGGGGGATGGTGCCGAGGACGATCCGGTCGGGCGCCAGGGTGAAGACGAGCTGGGTGATGCCCCAGGCGAGGTAGTGGTTGTAGCGATCGAGCTCGCGCTGGGCGTAGGCATCGCCCGCCCGCACCGCGTCGAGCCAGACTTCGGGACCGATGCTCTCCCTCGAACCGGCGAGGGCGAGGATCGCGCTGTCGTCGGGGGTCTCGCGCCGCAAGCGCTCGCCCAAGGCGGCGCCACCGATGTACGCCTCGAGACAACCGCGTCGCCCGCAGGCGCAGGGGAGTCCGTCCCACTCGACGGGCGAGTGCCCCACCTCCCCGGCACTCGCGAGCACCCCGCGGTAGAGCGCCCCGTCGAGGACCAGGCCGCCACCCACGCCGGTGGACATCGTCAGGTACACCATCCGCTCGGCGCCCTGCCCGGCTCCGAAGCGCCACTCCGCCAGCGCCGCAGCGTTGGCGTCGTTCTCGAGGGCCACCGGGGCGCCCAGGGCCTCGGCCAGGACGTCGCGCACGGACAGCGGCCCCCAGCCCGGCAGGTTCGGCGCCTCGATCACCCGGCCGCTCGCCGGCTCGAGGGGGCCCGGCAGGGCGACCCCGACGGCGCCGAGGTCGGCGGGGGCCGCGCCCTCCCCCGCCAGCAGCGCGCGACAGCCCGCGACCACCGCCTCGAGGTCGCGGGCCTGGTCTCCGCTGTGCGGGGCGGGGATCCGCGACTGGGCGCGGGTCGCACCGGCGGCGTCGCCCAGCACGAAGGCCACCTTGGTGCCCCCGATATCGATCCCCAGCCGCCACTCGCTCACCCGTGGCCCTCCGCTCCGGCCCCCACACCGCATCCCGCCTCGCCGAACGGGGGGAGACTCCGGGCCCGGCAAGCGAGCTGCAACCCCCAGGCAAGCGTCGGTCTCCGCGTTGATTTCCACTCAATCTTTTCGGCTGCGGCGCCGAAGGACTCCACAGGTAAGCGCGCCCCGCTTGCCAGGGGGGACACGATGTCGACACCGAAGGCGCTCGCTCGCCTCGCCGGGGCGGCGGCCCTGCTCTTCGTCGTCTTGGCGACGAGTGCCTGCGCCACCGCCCAGCGCCGCGAAGCGAAGTTCGAGCTCGCCCAGCGCAAGTACACCCAGTTCGTCCGGTGGTCGGACTTCCAGCGTGCCGAGGAGTACGTCGCCCCGGAGTCCCGCGAGGCCTTCCTCGGGATCACCGACGAGCTCGGCGGCGTGCGCTTCATGGACTACCGGATCGAATCGGTCGACTTCGACCCCGACACCAACGAAGCCGAGGCGCGGGTCGTCTACTCGGCCTATCGCCGTTCCGTCGCCGCCGCGATCTCCGT
>JANQRO010000541.1 GCA_028284525.1 Myxococcota bacterium
CGAGGCCGTGCCCCACGTCGACGAGCCCCGACGGATCCGCGCGATCGTCGACGACTACACCACCCGGGTCTGGTACCGCGGTCGCCGCGAGGGGTTCCGGTTGCCGTACCCCACCGCCTACGAGATCAAGCTCGACGCCGAACCCACCAACGACGACACGAGCCCCGCGCGACTGCGCGCGGCGCTCGCCGGGGCGACCGGGTTCTCGCGTCTCGACCCCGACGAGCTCGACGCGATCGCGGCGGCGAGCCAGCACCAACGCTTCGCCCGGGACGAGGAGGTGGTCGCCGAGGGGACGCTCCCGGACGCTCTCTATCTGGTGCTCGCGGGGGGCGCGGTGGCCCGCGCGAGCGGAGCGGTCGACGGGGCGGAGCGGAGCGGCGAGGGATCCGTCGAGGTCGCCTCCTTCGAGGCGGGCGCCGTCTTTGGCGAGGTCGCCCTCGCCCACGGCCGCCGGAGCCCCGTGTCGGTGGTGGCCAGCGGCGAGCTCGAGGTGCTGCGGATCCCTCTCGAGCTGCTCCACCCACTCCTCGAGCGATACACCTTCGTCGCGCAGGAGTTCGCGGAGCTGATGGAGCTGCGCGCCTCCGCCGTGATGCGGGCGCGCGGCGCGGGGCCCCGTCGCGGACCCGTGTCGGTCCTGCCGCGCGTCACCGGGACCTCCCCCGGCCGCTAGGCGACGGAGGTCGCCCCGTCTCGGCGGACGCCACCGGCCCGCTCGAGCGCGAGGCCGAGATCCTCGCCGCGCTCGGCCTCGACACCGCGCGCCCCGAGGCGAGCCGGCCTCGCGAGCCCCACAAACGACCGAAGCGGACGACAGATCCCCCCCGGCCCTCAACTCGCACGGGGACTTCTCCGATTGAACAGGAGACCACCGGGAGGGCAGGGGCAGCGTGTCGGACCGCGGACTCACCCACATCGCGTTTCGCGTGAGCGACCTCGACCGCAGCGTCGCCTTCTACGCCGACTATGCGGCGATGAACGTCGTGCACCGCCGCAACGAGCGGGGCGGCGCCCGGGTGGCCTGGGTCAGCGACCGGACGCGTCCCTTCGTCCTGGTGCTCGTCGAGCCGAGCCGCCCCGAGCGGCTGCGTCTCGACTGGCGTCGCCTCGGCTGGCATCGTCTCTTCCGCCACAGCGCCCCGCGCTTCTCCCACCTCGGGGTCGCCTGCGCCAGCCGCGACGAGGTCGACCGCCTCGCCGCGCGCGCCGCCGAGGCGGGGATCATCGAAGAGGGTCCGATCGAGCTGCCCCCGCCCGTGGGCTACCTGGCGTTGATTCGCGACCCCGACGGCTACACCCTCGAGCTCTCGGTCGGCCAGGACGTGGAAGACGCCGTGGGCCCGCCCTTCGACCGCGGCGAGTGGAGCCTCCCCTAGCGCGCGTCGGCTCGACGCCCCGCCGCGCGCTCCGCCCCGGACGCTCGCGTGCCGTCGCCGAGACGGGACTGCGGGTCGTTCCCTCGTCCCAGCCGATCCGCCGCGCTCGCCATCGCAGGGCGTGCCCGCGTTGCCGCCACGCGCGATTTTCCCTACCGACACGCCATGTCGACGCAACGACGCCCCGGTTCGCGTCATGTCCGATGAGCGACGTGTTCTCGTCCGGGTAAACACCAAAGAGCGTCACCGGGAATCGCCCGAGGCCCTCGCGACGCGTCTCGGCGAAGCGTGGAGCGGCGCCGGGGTCGACCACGCCGACGTCGGCGCGGTGGAGCCCTTCACCGACGCCGAGGACGGCGAGACGCGCTTCGCCGTGTGCTGGGTGCGGGGCGAGGTGTGGGACGTCCTGGT
>JANQRO010000549.1 GCA_028284525.1 Myxococcota bacterium
GGGCGCCGAGCCAGCCGGTGGCGAGGGGCCAGCGCGTCGGTCGCGCGGAATCGAGGCCGAGGAGCGCCACGGGGCCGCGGATCCAGCACGGCAGCGGACCCCCGTCGCCGACGTCGCCGGCGGTGTAGGCGTACCACGGGGAGAGATCGACGGGGGCGCGATACGCGTCGTGGTTGCCCGGAACGAGGGAGAGACGCTCGGGGGGGGAGATGCCGCGCAGCTGCGAGGCCGCCTCCTCGATCTCCGAGCGCAGACCGAGATGCGTGAGATCCCCGGTGACGGCGACGTGATCCGGACGCTGGTCGGCGAGGTCGGCGCAGAGCAGGTCGAGGACGTCGCGGCGGTACTCGGCGCGCCGTCGCATCCGCCAGGAGAGCCAACCGAAGCCGCGCTTCCCGAGCAGGCTCGGCAGCTCGCCCGGACGAAAACGGACCCGCGTCGCGTGCAGGTCCGACAGATGCGCCAAAACGAACAACCCGCGTCCCCCGGAGCGGGCCAAAGGTAGCCGACGCCGCGACTCGAGTGTTAAGGTCGCGCCGCCATGGAGAACCCGGGCCGGTCGGAGGGACTCGACCGCGGTGGTGAGGGCGCAGGTCCCTTGCGGGCCGTCGAGGGCCTCGATCACCCGCGGGTGTGGCGGGTGTCGGCCGACGTCGCTGGGGAGCAGCCCGAGCCGCTCTGCTCGTCCCTTCGCGTCTGGGGCCTGACCCTCGACGAGCGGTGGCGACGCACCTTCCTTCCGGGGCGCCCACCTCCTCGAGGCCTCGAGCTCGTGGTCGCCGAGGACCTCGTCCTCGACGAGAAGGTCGCGACCGCCCTCGCGCAGCGACGGGGAGCGGCACTCCTCGACGAAGCCGGTCGGCCAGTCGCCGTGTGTGTGGACGCCCCCGCGCGCGCGGAGGCCGGCGCGCGGATCGCGCGCGGCCGGGGGCTCGCGGAGGGGAGTGGACTGCACTCGGTCCGCGCCGAGGATCTCGTCGATCGCCACGACCCGCGGCTGCGCAAGTCCGAGCCGCCGGTGGTCGCCCGCCTCGCGTCCGTCGAGGCGCAGGACTTGGAGGCCCGGCTCTTCTCCGCGTCCTACAAGGGCGTCACCGATTTCGTGACCGCCTGGGTGTGGCCACGCCCCGCGCGAGCGGCGACGAAGCTGTGTGTCCGCCTCGGCGTGTCCCCCAACACCGTCACGATCCTGAGCTGGCTGCTCGTCATCGCGGCGATGCTGCTCTTCGCCCGTGGCGACTACGGCCTGGGACTCGTGGCCGCGTGGTGGATGACCTTTCTCGACACGGTCGACGGCAAGCTCGCCCGGGTGACCCTGCGTTCCACACGAATCGGCCACGTGCTGGACCACGGGCTCGACATCACCCACCCCCCCTTCTGGTACGGCGCGTGGGCGATGGGCCTGGCCGCGCCGCCGACGTGGTGGGACCTCGCAGCCTGGGTGGTGATCGGTGGCTACGTCGCGGGACGTCTGGTGGAGGGCCTCTTCATTCTGATCTTCCGCATGGAGACCCACAGCTGGCGTCCCCTCGACTCTTGGTTCCGCACGATCACCGCCCGTCGCAACCCGAACCTGGTGTTGTTGACGGGCGCGACCCTGGCCGGACGCCCGGATCTCGGCTTCGCGGCGGTTGCGGTCTGGACCCTGCTCTCCCTCGGCTTCCACGCTGTGCGTCTGCTCCAAGCGGGCGCGGCGCGACTGCGCGGGCGCAGCGTGGAGCCCTGGTATCTCCGCGCGCCGGCGGCCGAGGCGCGCTAGCGGCGCGGAGGTCGGGACCCCACGCGCGGCGGAGAGACCCCTCCGCTAGGATGGGGCGACCCCTGAAGGCGTCCGTAGGGCGGCCCGCCCCACCCCGCCGCTCGGACGGCGCCCCACGACGACCCCGATGGGGCGCCCTCGACACACCGACTCGTCCTCGGACGCGGGGACCGTCCCGGTGGGGAGACCGAACGCATCCGACTCGGCGTCCTGACCAATCTTCGCGCGGGCTCCCGGGGCGACGGCAAGCCGCGAGAGCGGATCGAGGTCCCCGCGGACCCGGATGTCGTGCACGTCGTCACCGAGACGAGCGCCGAGCTCCCGACGGCGCTGGCCCAGCTCGCGGCGAAGGACGTGGGCGTGATCGCGGTGAACGGCGGCGACGGCACCCTCCACCACACGGTGACCGAGCTGATGCGCAGCCGTCCCTTCGAGCGCCAGCCCTTCGTGGCGCCGCTCCGGGGCGGTCGCACCAATGTGGCCGCCCTCGATTTCGGCGCGGGGCGCTCGCCGCGGCGCAGCGTGCGCGCGCTCTTCGACGCCTGCCGTCAGGGCACCCTCGTCGCGCGTCGGGTCGATCGCCCGATGCTCCGGATCGAACCCGCTGCGGGGGCCGCTCCCCTCTACGGATTCTTCATCGGAACCGGCGTGGTGCGGCGCGCCATCGAGTACATCCACCGGGTCTACCCCCCCGGCCGCGCGCGGGGGGTCTTTGGCGGCGGAATCACGGCGGTGTCGACCCTCGCCCAGGCGGCGATGGGGCGGCGTACCGAGATCCTCGTGCCCGACAAGCACGAATTCGTCATCGACGGCGACGCGGTGGAGCCCGCCGAGTATCTGCTCGTCATCGCGACGAGTCTCAACCGCTTCTTTTTGCACATCCGTCCCTTCTGGGGCCGCGGGCCCGGCCCCGTGCGCTTCACCGCGCTCGAGTGGGACGCCGCCGGCCTGGGCCGCGCGGGGTGGCGTCTCGCCACCGGACGTCCCGGCGACGCCACCAGCCGCGCACCCCTGCGTCGCGACCGCGGCTATCTGAGCCGCAACGCCGACGAGGTCGTGGTGCGCCACGACTGCGGGTTCACCATCGACGGCGAGCTCTTCGACTGCGAGGGCACGGTGCGGATCGGCGCCAGCCGCGACATCCCCTTCCTGCGTGGATGAGCTCACCACACGCTGTGCGCGCTCGCTGGCCCGCCCGCTTCCGGAGCCGCTGCGACGCGACCTCGAGCCCCTGGTCGACGACGTCGAGGGGCGTCATCCCGGAGCGCTGGCCACCCTGCTCTACGGATCGTGTCTGCGGGGCGGGCACCTGGAGGGCGTCCCCGACTTCCTCCTCGTCGTCGACGACCCCGCCCGCGCCTACGGGAGTCGCGCGCTGCGCGTCGCCCACCGCTGCTGTCCGCCCAATGTCTTTCCCCTCCTCGCCGAGGGCGAACCCAGCAGCGGCCCCCTGCGCGCCAAGTACGCCGTCTTGAGCCTCGACGATCTGCGGCGTGCCACCGCTTCACCGCGGGCGCACTGTTTCGCGTGGGCCCGGCTCTGTCAGCCGGTGGCGCTGCTGCGGGCGCGGGACGATTCCGTGCGCGACGCCCTCGCCTCCTGCGCGGCGGGCGCCGTGCAGGCGATGATGACGGTGGCCCTTCCCCGGGTCGCCGGCGCCGACGGCGGGCTCGAGCTCGACCCCGCCGTCCTGTGGGAGGCCGGTCTGCGCGAGACCTACCGTGCGGAGTGGCGCTTCGAATCGACGGCGCGAAGCGGGCAGCTCGTCGCCGACGCCCCCGCCTACTACGCGGGCGTCGCCGAAGCCGCGATCGATCGGCTCGCCACCCGCGGCGCGCTGCAGCGCGACGGACGCGCCCTGCGTCT
>JANQRO010000554.1 GCA_028284525.1 Myxococcota bacterium
CACGCGGCGGCGGCCACGGGACGTCCCTTTCCGCTGGCCTTCCGCGACTACGCGGCCCGGACCGCTCGGGAGCGAGGGGCTGCCAGACTCGGCGCCCTCGCGCGTCTCGAAGGGGCGATGGCCGAGGCGCGGCGCGCGCTGCTCCGCCGGCCGCTCGCGGCGCGCGGCGAGATGGTGCTCGCGCCGTGGGTGCGGCTGGTGACCCTGCCCGCGGGCACCCACGCCCTCGCCGAGACCCACCACGCGGGGCGCCCGACCCGCGAGGGAGCACTCGCCGGCGGCGAACGCGAGACGCTCCTGGTCGTCGCCACGGAGCCCCCGCCGCCGCCGGGGGGCCTCCGCGAGGTGCGCGTCGAGACGCTGGCGCCCCTGGTCGCGGCGTTCCTCGCGACCGCCGAACGGCCGGCGGCGGTCTCCACGTGGAGCCGCTTCGCCGCCCGTCGAGGACTCGCGCCAGACGACGTCGAAGCCGTGGCCCGCGAGTACGTCGCGGAGCGGGTGCTCCTCCTGGGGTGACCCGTGCGACGCGGGTTCCACGCCGTGGGCTAGGCGTCGCGCACCCCCGCCGCCGCCATCGCCTTCTTGGCCGCCGCCCGGATGTCGTAGGTGCGGTTCATCATGATGCGCTGCGCGATGAGCCCGCCGCCCGCCTGCAAGGAAGTGACGAGGTGCCAGCCGCCAAAGGCGTCGGCGGTGAGGTCGCGGATCAGGTTCAGGATGCGCATGCGCACCTCGACGTCGGTGCCCTCCTTGGCGTGGAGGTACTTGCGGATGTACGGCCCCGCCTCGGGGTGTCGCAAGTCGGCTTCCTTGGGCAGGGTCAGCACCAGACCGCCGGCGATGTCCTGGAGGTTGCGCACGGCGGTGTGATAGTTGGCGGCGTAGTAGTACTTGCCGACGTTCACGTCGAGGACGTTCGGGTGCACCATCCCCGACGGCGTGCTCTCGTAGCGGCGACACGCGGCCTCGAGGTGGGTGCGGATGATGTGCGCGTAACAGATGAGCTCGGAGATCGCGTCCATCGCCTCGGGTTTGCGCTCCTTGCCCTGGTGCTCGACGACGAGCTGCGCCAGCCCCACCATGAGCTCGGCGCGCTCGGCGGCTTCGAGCAGCCCGAGGGTGCGTTCCCAGAGCCCCAGCGAACGCGCGAAGACCCCCGAGAGCGGGGTCTCCCCGGCGAGGAAGACGCGGTCCCAGGGCACCAGCACGTCGTCGAAGATCACCATGCCTTCGGGAATGCTGTGGTGGGCGCTCGCCGGGTAGTCGAAGGCGTTGAGCTCGGGGGGCGCGAAGCTTCGGTTGATGATCTTGAGTCCCGGTGCGTTGGTCGGGATCGAGAACGCGACGGCGTAGTCCTCCTCGCCGTTGCGCATCGATTTGGTGGGCATCACCACCTGCTCGTGCACCAGCGAGGCCGCGGTGATGTGGAACTTCGCGCCCCGCACCACGATGCCATCGTCGCTGCGGTCGGCGATGTGGAGGTAGAGGTCCGGGTCGTCCTGCTCGTGGGCGCGGCGGCTGCGGTCTCCCTTGGCGTCGGTGATCACCTCCGAGGCCCGCAGGTCCCGGTCGCGGGCGAAGTGATACATGCTCTGGATGTTCTCGGCGTAGCGCGGATTCACCTCGGCCACTTCGTCGCGCACGCTCATCAGCGCCATGAAGACGCCGGTGACGCCGCCGACGATGCTCATCTCGGCACCGAGCTCGAGACGCTGGAGGAGCTCGGCCTCCGAGGTGGGCACCTGGTAGACGCGGTTCGCGTCTTCGCCGGTCTCGGTGCGATAGGTCAGGATGTCGCGACGTTTGGCGTCGTCGTAGTCGTAGTCGCGCTCGGCCACGTCGAGGGGCACCCGGAAGTTCGGGTGCTCGGTGATGTCGGAGATCGACTCCCCGTCCCAGAAGGTGACGCGTCCGTCGCGCAGGCTCTCGCGGTACGCCTGTCGGCTCGAAAGGCCCATCGTGGATCTCTCCTTCGCAGGGGGCGCGGCGGGTTCACCACGTGCCCGGGTCGGCTGCGGTCGCCGCGAAGACTATCAGACACCGCTCGGGCTCCGGCCCCGCTTTGCGCTTGACCCGGCATGAGGGGGTTGGTACGCACAGCAGACCCACGGCACAGCGATCGGGGAGGGCCCCACGGGGTGGGAGCGCCGCTGTCCACAGATCACGCGCGGATCGTTCCCGCCCGGCCCGAGCGGTCGTCGGCGGACGCCGAGCGTCTGGACGTCTGGGGCTTCGCCGACAGCGGCTTCGAGATCAACGCACGCGGGCTCGTCCAGGCGCGGGGCCACCGCTACGCGATCTCGGGTCACGAGCTTCCCCACCTGCTGGCGTGGATGCAGGACGTCCTCGACGTCGAGATCGATCCCGCCGACCGCTTTCCGTCCCAGTACCCCACGGCGATCGCCGAGAGCCGCGCCGGGGCCGCGCTGCGGGCCGCCCTGGAGGCCGCCCTGGCGCCAGAGCGCGTCTCCGACGACCCCGCGCTGCGTCTCCGCCACGGCCACGGTCACACCCAGGAAGAGATGTACGCCATCAAGTACGGACACCTCGCCCGGGTGCCCGACCTCGTGGTGCGTCCGAGCTCGACCGGGGACGTGTGCGCGCTGGTCGAGCTCGCGCGCGAGCACGACGCGTGCCTGATTCCCTACGGCGGCGGCACCAACGTCACCGACGCCCTGCGCTGTCCCGAGGACGAGACGCGGCCGATCCTCTCGGTCGACATGGGCGAGATGAACGCCGTCGAGTGGATCGACCCCGAGAACCGCATGGCGTGTATCCAGGCGGGTGCCGTCGGGCGTCACATCCAGGCGATCCTCGCGCCCCACGGCTTCACCCTGGGACACGAGCCCGACAGCGTCGAGTTCTCCACCCTGGGCGGCTGGATCGCGACCCACGCGAGCGGCATGAAGAAGAACCGCTACGGAAACATCGAGGAACTCCTCCTCGACGTCGAAGCGGTGGGCGCCGACGGTGTCGTGAGCCGCAGCGCGGTGGGGCCCCGCGAATCGGTGGGGAGCGAACCCAAGCGCTGGCTCCTCGGGAGCGAGGGCACCCTGGGCATCGTCACCCGCGCGGTCGTGAAGGTGTTCCCGACACCCGAGCGTCAGCGCTACGGGTCGATCCTGTTCCGCGACTTCGAGAGCGGGGTGGCCTTTCTCGAGACCCTCGCCCGGCGCGGCAACCTCCCGGCGAGCGTGCGGCTCGTCGACAACCTGCAGTTCCGCTTTGGTCAGGCGCTCAAGCCCGCGAGCACCGGGCTACGCGTGCTGAAGAGCCGGCTCGAACGGGCTTTCGTGACGGGGCTCAAGGGCTTCGACCCCGAGCGTATGGTGGCCTGCACGCTGGTCTTCGAGGGCGACGCCGACCAGGTGCGCGCCCAGGAACGCGAGGTCTACCGGCTGGCGAAACGCCACCGCGGCATGCCGGCCGGGAGCGAGAACGGCAAGCGGGGCTACGAGCTCACCTTCGGGATCGCCTACATCCGCGACTTCGCGATGAACCACTTCATCCTCGGGGAGTCCTTCGAGACCTCGGTGCCCTGGAACCGCGCGGTCGCCCTGTGTGACAACGTGAAGCAGCGGATCTGGCAGGAGCACGAGAAGCGCCAGCTCCCGGGACGCCCCTTCGTGACCTGTCGCGTGACCCAGCTCTACGACACGGGCGTGTGTATCTACTTCTATTTCGCGTTCCACTTCAAGGGGGTCGAAGACCCCTCGGAGACCTACGCCGAGATCGAGCGCGCCGCCCGCGACGAGATTCTGCGCAGCGGAGGCTCGCTCTCGCACCACCACGGCGTGGGCAAACTCCGCGCGCGCTTCCTCCCCGAGATCATGTCGCCCGCCGCCCTCGCGTGGAAGCGGGCCCTCAAACGGGCCGTCGACCCCGACAACCTCTTCGGCGCCGCCAACCAGGGGATGTGAGGCGTGAGCCACGACGCGGGGACGACGCAAACCAAGGGGGTCCTGCTCACCGGGGCCACCGGCTTTCTCGGCAAAGTGGTACTCGAGACCCTGCTGCGACGCCGGGCGGAGTTCGACTACGACCGCATCTTCGTGCTGGTGCGGGCCGCCGACGATCGCGCCGCGCGGATTCGGCTCGAGCGCGAGGTGCTGGGCTCCGAGTGCTTCTCGCATCTCGACCCCGCGGCGCGGGACGCGGTGGAGCTGCTGCGCGGCGACGTCTCCCAGCCCGGATGTGGGCTCGAGCCCGGTGACGCCCGTCGGGTCGAGGGGAGCGTGTCGCGGATCATCCACTGTGCGGCGTCGGTGGAGTTCGACCTGCCGCTCTCGGCGGCCGCCCAGATCAACGTCCAGGGCGCCCTCGAGGTGATCGATCTCGCCCAGCGCTGTCCCGGTCTCGAAGCCCTGGTGCAGGTGTCCACGGCCTACGTGACGCCGGCAGAGGAGGGGGTCCGCGTCGTCGAGGAGAGTCTCGCGCCCCTGCCGCGACCCGCCGCGTCGATCTACGGCGAGATCCAGAGCGGTCGCGCCGAGCGCGACGCGCTGCTCCGCGAGACCGGCCACCCCAACACCTACACCCTCACCAAGTCCCTGGCCGAGCACCTCGCCTTCGAGCGTGGCGCCGACCTCCCGCTCACGATCCTGCGCCCGAGCATCATCAGCGCGAGCCGACACCATCCCTTCCCCGGCTGGATCGACAGCAGCGCGGCCTTCGCCAGCGTCGTCACCGGGATCGGCGTCGGCCAGCTGCGCACCATCGCCGCGGCGCCGTCGGCGCTCATCGACATCGTGCCCTGTGACGACGTCGCCCGCTGCGCGGTCGACGCCGCTTTCGATCGGCTGGCGCCCCGCGGCGCCCCGGTGATCCGCCACGCGACGGTCGGCTTGGGCCACTGCGCGACGACGCAGATGTGTCGGGACGGGATCGAGGAGTTCTTCGGCCTCCACCGCGTCGGGCTGGGTCCCCAGCTCGGGTACATGGGGCCCGACGGCTGGCGCTTCCGCTTCGAGGAGTGGAGGCGGCACAAGGTGCCGATGGCGTTGCGCGGAGCGCGTCACCGGCTGTTGCGTCAGAGCGCCAAGGCCGGGTCGCTGCGGCGGCTGCGCGAACGCGTCCTCGAGCTCAACCGGGTCTTCCCGTACTTCACGACGAACAGCTTCGACTTCCGCACCGCCGAGCCCGTGGTGGACCCCGACTTCGACCCGCGGAGCTACATCCAGACCGTGTGCGCCGGGGTGCACCGCCACCTGCTCCGACAGGACCCCACCGAGCTCACCTTCGCCGGCCGGGAGCACCCGGTGCCGCGGCCCGACTGGCGCGAGGTGATGCGGCCGCGCGGCGTGAACTCGGCGCGTCGTCTGGCCGGCTGGATCCTCGCCAAGCTCCTGCGCAGCTGTACCGGCCGCGTGACCTTCGACCTGCAGTCCCTCGAGACCGCCCGCGCCTCTGCCGCCGAAGACGACCGCGAGTGGTTGATCGTCCCCACCCACCGCAGCTACTTCGATTTCCTGGTGCTCCCCTACCTGTTCTTCTCCCGACCCGAACTCGGGGTGGCCACCCCGGAGATCGCCGCCGACCAGCAGTTCGCGCGGATTCCGGTGCTGAGCCCCCTCGCCCGGCGTTGTGGGGCCTTCTTCCTGCGCCGCGGCCTCGGCGCCGAGGACAAAGAGCTCACCCGGCAGGTCCACGAGATCACCGAGCAGGGGCAACCCATCCTCTTCTTCATCGAGGGCGGCCGCTCGCGGTCGCGAGAGTGTCTGCCGCCGAAGCGGGGGCTGCTGCGCTGTCTCCAGGGCACGGGAAAGCGCTTCAACGTGCTCCCGGTGACGGTGAACTACGACCGCGTGCCCGAGGAGGCCACCTTCGACCTCGAACTCCAGGGCAAGCGGCCCGAGCGGATCCGGCTGCGCTCCCTGCTGGGATGGCTCGGCCGGGTGCGTCGCGGCGAGGTCGATCTCGGACGCATCCACGTGAGCTTTGGCCACCCGCTCCAGCTCGACCTCAGCAGCGACGTCCGCGATCTCGCGGGGCAGGTGGTGGACGAGCTCGAACGCGGACTGGTGGCGACGACCCACCACCTGCGCTGCTTTCTCGAGCACCACCGGATCGAGGCGGTGGATCTGGCGTGGCTCACCGATGCGATCCGCGCCCGGGGCGGCCGCGTCCTGCGCAGCCGGCTGCGCCGCACCGGGACCACCGCGACGATCGAGGCCACATTACAGCGTCAGTGGAAACACCTGTTCGCCGAGGATCGCCGCGCCCTCGCCCGCGGTGAGGTCGATGACCCTCGACTGATGGCCCTGCTCGCGGTGCTCTTTCCATCCTGAACGGAGTCCTCAACCCGAGGCACCCCGCGGCCGAAGGATGACGTTCAGGAGCCCGTGCTACCTTTCCGCTGCGGACTCCCCACGGCCACCGAAGCGTTCACACGGCGAGGTACGCGCACTGCGACCCACGAGCGGAAAATCCAAGCGTCCCGACGCGTCGCCCCAGGAGCCGACGGCCGATCCGCCGTCGCGCGCCCAACCCCGCTACCTCGTGACCTTCGACGGCTTGATGGAAGTTCCAGACATGGACGACATGATCGAGTCCCTGGAACGCGAAGTGGAAGTGATCCGCAGCCCCGCGCTCTGCTAGCCGATGGTCGCCCGCAAGGTCCGGATCCGCCGGCTTCGAGCCGATCCCTTCGAGGAGCGCCGCGCGGCGCTGTCCAGCGTGACGCCCTACCTGGCGCTGGTCCGAGCGCCCGCCTTCGCCCAGCAGGTCCCGGCGGACAAAGACCTGATCGTGGCGACCTACAACCTCCACCGCTGGACGCCCCCCAAACGGCGCCGGCCCGAGCCCGACCGGGCGAGCTTCGTGATCTCCGAGCTGGGTGCCGACGTGATCGCCCTCCAGGAGGTGCTGCGCCCCTTCGAAGGGGAGGATCCGCTCGTGCGGCTCGCCGAGCGGCTCCAGCTCCACGTGGCCTTCGTGACCACCCGGATCCACCGTCTCGGCGAGCTGGGCAACGCGATCCTGAGCCGTTGGCCCATCGCGGCGGCGTCGATCCTCGATATTTCGTTCTCGAAGGTGGAGCGCCGCACGGCGGTCGCCGCCCAGCTCTCGACCCCGCTCGGCCCGCTCTCCTTCGTCGCGACCCACCTCTCGCTGATGCACCGGAGGCGGCACCGCCAGGTCCACCACCTTCTCGAGCACCCGACCCTCCAGGGCCCCGTCTTCCTGGTCGGGGACATGAACGCGTGGCGCAAACGAGACCGGGCCGGGCTTACCCTGGACGCCGAGCTCCATCCCAACCCGTTGATCGACTGGCCGCCGAGCTTCCCCGCGTCGCGGCCGATCCTGCCCCTCGACCGCATCTACGCCCGCGGCGCCAAGGTCCAGGAGATCCAGGCGCACCAGAGCCCGGCGGCCGCCCGGGCCTCGGATCACCTGCCCGTCGTGGCGAGGATGTCGATCCTCTAGTTCGCCGGGCCCAGGGCGTAGACCACGCTCACCTGGGCGTTGAACTCGAGCTGGCCGCTCGCGACCGGAACGGCCTCCGCCGCCATCACCGCGCCCCCCCGGAAGCTGCCGCGCCCCATCGGCGCCGGCGCCGCGCCGTCGCGGATCTCGAGGACGTCGCCCAGGGCGACGCCCGCGTCGCGCGCGAGGAGCAGGGCCTTGCGCCTGGCGTCGGCCAGCGCGGCGCTCCGCGCGCGGTCGAGGAGCGGCTCGGGCTCGAGCACCACGAAGGAGAGACTCCCGAGCTCGGTGGCACCCGCGCCGACCAACGCGTCCAGCACCGGGCCGGCGCGG
>JANQRO010000556.1 GCA_028284525.1 Myxococcota bacterium
CGGCGCCCGCGCCGGTGGCCCGCGGCCCCCCGCCGCGCACAAGCCCCACCGGGGGGTCGCGGGCCGCCGCCGCGCCCAAGCCCCACCGGTGGGTCGCCGGCCGCCGCTGCGCTCAAGCCCCCCCGGCACCGGCCGAAGACACGAGACACCGATGACGACTCCCGTGGCCACCATCGACGATTTCATCGCGCATTTCGAGACCCTCGTTCCCCGCGCGCTCTGCGCCGAGATCATCGAGCGCTTCGAGGCGTCGGCCGACACCCGTCCCGGCGAGGTGTTCCACAGCGACCGCGGCGCCGAGCGCAACGCCGACAAGGAGAGCGTCGACCTGCCGATCCTCGACACCGGCGAGTGGGCACCCGTCTTCCGGGAGCTCCACGACGCGGTCTCCAAGGCGGTGGAGTCGCTGCTGCCCCGCTTTCCGAGCCTCCAGGTCTACCCCCTGGGCTGCACCGGCTACAAAGTGCAGATGTACCCGGTGGGCCGGGGGTACTTCACCTGGCACGTCGATGCCCTGGGCCCCCTCACCCAGGCCCGGCTCCTCGCCTTGGTCCTCTACCTGAACGACGTCGAGGAGGGTGGCGAGACCGCCTTCCACTACCAGGGCCGCGAGTTCAAGCCCCGGGCGGGACAGGCCCTGCTCTTCCCCACCGCGTGGACCCACATGCACTGCGGGCGGGTGCCGCGCTCGGGCAACAAGTACGTCGTCACCAGCTTCTTTCAGTATCGGATGGACGGCGACTGAGAGACGGGCGTATGCTCCCGCCCGAGGAGGCCCGTCATGTCCCTGAAAGAAAAGCTCGACGCGATCCGCGCCGGCGGAGCGAAGATGCTCCCCGCCGAGACCCTCGAGATCATGCACGCAGAGACCGAGAAGCTCCGCGCCAGCGGCGCCGCCGAGCGATCGCTCGGGGTGGGGGCCAGCCTCCCGCCCTTCGAACTCGCGAACCAGCGCGGGGAGACCGTGCGCAGCGCCGACCTGCTGGCCCGAGGTCCCCTGGTGCTCACCGTGTACCGCGGGGTGTGGTGACCCTATTGCAACGCGGAGCTGGAAGCTCTGCAGGCCGTGAACGACGAGATCCAGTCCCTCGGCGCCACCCTCGTCGCCCTGTCCCCATCGACGCCGGAGAACGCACGCGCCATCGCCGAGAAGGCCGGGCTCACGATCGACATCCTCGTCGACCCGGGCAACGCCTACGCCGAGCAGCTCGGCCTCAAATTCGCACTGCCCGACCGGCTGCGAGAGGTCTACGACGGCACCCTCAAGATCAATCTGCCCCGCTACAACGGCGACGAGAGCTGGACGCTTCCGATTCCGGCGCGCTACGTCGTCGATTCGAGTGGGGTGGTCCGCTACGCCGAGGCCGACGCCGACTATTCGGTGCGGCCCGAGCCGGAGGAGACGGTGGCCGCGCTGCGCCGGCTCGCCGGATAGGCCGCGCGGCGCCGGCTCGCCGGTGCGGCGCCGGGTCGTCGGGTCGAGTGCCGCGCAGCGGAAGCCCCGGAGGCTACGCCGGTTGGGGTAGCGCGAGGTCGCGTCGGCGTCGCAGGTTGAGGGCGCCGATGATGACCAGGTTGCCGACGTTGGCGGCGACGCCGACCCCGAAGCCCATCCCATAGCTGCCCGTCTGGTCGAAGACCCCGCCCGCGATCGGCGGGCCCAGCGCCATCCCGATCGTCCCGAAGGCGACGACCATGCCGACCCGCCAGCCCAGCCCGGCCAGCGGGAAGTAGTCGCGCAGCACCACGGGGTAGCAGGGGAGGAGCCCCCCGAAGCCCAGCCCGAAGAACACGGCGACGGCAAAGAGCGACAGCTCGGTCGTCGCGACGGCCATCATCGCCAGCGCCGTCGCCTGGAGCGCCGAGGTGATGAAGAGCGTCTGGAGGGCGCCGATCCGGTCCATCACCGCGCCCCAGCTGAGCCGCGCGATCCCGGACACGGCCATCAGGAGCGAGAGCATCAAGGTCGCGCGCGTCGCCCCCACGTCCAGGTGCTGGGCGTGGTTCACGAGGTGGACCATCGGCATCGACATCGCGATACAGCAGCCGATGATGGCGAGACAAAGCAGGCCGAGGACGAAGTTCGGCGCGAGACCGAACACCGGCTTCTCGTCGTCGTGGGCCGCGTCCCCGGCGACCACCGGCGCTTCGGGGGGCGGTTGACGGAAGACCAGACACAGCGGCAGCCCGATCAGGAGGACCGCCAGCGCGTAGCCCTCGTAGGTGGCGCGCCACCCCCATTGGTCGATGGCCCAGCGGTAGATCGGGGGCCAGTAGGTGCCGCCCAGGGCCTGACTGCTGGCCACGATCGCCACCGCGAGCCCGCGGTGGCGGGCGAACCAGCGCGTGATGTTGGCGTAGAGGGGGGTCACGAAGGCGGCGTTGCCGAGCAGCCCGAAGGCGACGCCGTAGGTGAGCACCAGGCCGGTGGAGCTCTCGCTTCCGCTCACGGCGTAGGCTCCCGCCGCGACCCCGAGCACGCCGATCACCGCCGTCCAGACGACGCCGCGGCGATCGGCGATCGCGCCGGCGGCGATGCCGCCGAATCCCATTCCGAGCATCGCCATCGAGTAGGCGAGGGAGAGCGGACCGGTTCCGATCTCGAACTCGGCAGCGATCGGCTGCATCGCGACGGCGATCAGGAAGTAGGAACCACCGCCCACCGATGCCAGCGCCACCGAGGCGACGGCGACCAGCCAGGCGTAGCCCGAGTCGGGCCCTCGGGCCACTAGAGACAGCCGTAGACGGCGTCGATCAGCGCGCCCGCGCGGTCGTCCACCAGGATGCCGAGACGCATCTGGTTCATCACGTAGCCGAATCCCACGCCGGCTTCGGGGTCGGCGAAGCCCAGGGACCCGCCCATTCCCGGGTGCCCGAAGGCGCCGGGGTTGGGGCCGAAGGCCGAATCGGGCAGGTCCTGGGTGAGCATGAAGCCGAAACCGAAGCGCGTCGGGAGTTCCCAGAGCACGGCGTCGGCACCCACGCTCTGCTCGATCTGCGCCTCGCGGATCAGCCCGCTGTCGAGAACCGGGAGCCCGTCGATCGTTCCACCCTTGGCCAGTGCGCCGTAGATCCGCGCGAGGGCCCGGGCGTTGGTGTGGCCGTTGGCGGCGGGCATCACGGTGCCCCGCCAGGCCCGGCTGTTCACGCCTTCGAGGTCGAGGGTGGGGTTGCTGAAGGTCTTCGAGGTCATGCTCTCCGGGCGCTCGTTGAGCTCGTCCTCGAGCAGGTTGGGCACGCCGGGGGGCGGCGGGCCGGGAAGCTGGAGGTCGGCGGTGCGGGCGTCCTCCGAGGCCGGGAGTCCGACGAAGAGATCGATGCCGAGCGGCCCCGCGAGCTCTTCGCGCACGAAGGCGCTGAAGTCGCGCCCGTCGAGACGGCGCACCAGCTCGTAGGCGAACCAGCCGTAGGACAGGGCGTGGTAGCCGTGCCGGGTGCCCGGTTCCCACCAGGGCGCCTCGGCGGCCATCGCTGCGGCGAGACGCGGCGAGTCGTACATCGCCTCGTCGGGAAGCGGCTCGCGCACCGCGGGGACGCCGGCGCGGTGGGCCATGCACTGGCGCACGGTGAGCGACGACTTGCCCTCGGCGCCAAACTCGGGCCAGTACTTCTCCATCGCGGCGTCGAGGTCGACCAGTCCGCGTTCGGCCAGCCGCAGCACACAGAGCGCCGCGATACCTTTGGTGGTCGAGTACACGTTCGCGATCGTGTCTCGCTCCCAGGGGCGACCGGCGGGATCGGCCTGGCCGGCCCAGAGGTCGACCACGGGGATGCCGTCGACGCTCACCGCCACCGACGCCCCGAGCTCCCCAAAGGTGTCGAAGTTCTTCGCGAAGGCGTCGCGGACCGGTGCGAAGCGCGCGTCGCACACACCGTCGATCTTGAGGTCGCCCATGCTGCTCTCCTCTGGCGCGATCGCGTCGCGCGTGTGGCGGCAAGAGCGTCCGAGCCGCCGCGAGCCGCGGCCGGGGAGCATAGCCACCCTGGGCTAGGCTCCGCCTTTCGGAGGACGCAGCGATGCAGAGCGGTGAATCCCTACCCCTCTGGACCGTCGTCGCCCAGAACGACGCCGCCGACAGTGGCAACGAGATCCACGACGACACGGTCGCCCGTCAGTACGGCTTCGAAGGCGGGCTGGTGCCGGGAATCACCGTCTACGGCTACATGACGGGCCCGCTGGTCGCCGCCTTCGGACCGGAATGGCTCGACCGCGGGGGGATGGAGTTCCGTCTCCGGCGCCCGGTCTACGAGGGCGAGACCGTGCGGGTGCGTGCCGAGGTGACCCGGCGCGACACCGCGCGCAGCGAGGTGGAGATCGTCGTGCGGAACGCTGCCGACGAGGTCTGCGCCCTCGGCACCGGGTGGATGCTCGCTGACCCGCCGGAGCGCGGCGAGACGCTTCCGCCCCGGCGCGCCCTCCCCGAGGAACGCTGGCCCGCCGAGCGCAGGAGCTTCGAGCGCGAGCCGGTGCTGGGGAGCGTCGAATCGGTGTGGAAGGAGGAGCGGATTTCCGCCTACCTCGAGCAGATGCAGGACCCCAACGCCGTCTACCGCGACGGCGTCGCGCACCCCGCCTGGATCCTGCGTCTCGCCAACCTCGTAGTCGACCGCAGCGTCGCCGTGAACCCGTGGATCCACGTCTCGAGCTCGGTCCAGAATCTCCGCCGCGCCCGTGCCGGCGAGGTCGTCGAGACCCGCGCCCGGGTCCTCGACCTCTTCGAGAAGAACGGCCACGAGTACGTCGACCTGTCGATCGGCATGACCGCTCGCCCCGTCGACGCCGCGCCGGAGGACGCCGTCCCCATCCTGCGGGGCGAGCACCGGGCGATCTACAAACCGCGACGGAAGGGCGAACCGGGAGCAGCACGATGAACTTCGGAATCTTCTTCATCAACGTCGGCCCCTTTGCGCAACCCGAGCCCTTCTCCCACCTCGTGGTCGGGGCGGAACGCGTGGGCTTCGAGTCGGCGTGGAGCATCGAGCACGTCGTCATTCCGGTGGGGTACAAGTCGACCTACCCCTACGACCCGAGTGGGAAGCTGCCGATGCCCGAGAACACGGATCTTCCCGACCCGTTGCTGCCGCTCGCATTCGCGGCGGCCCAGACCGACCGAATCAAGCTCGGAACGGGCATCCTGATCCTTCCCCAGCGGCACCCGCTCTACACGGCGAAGGAGGCCGCCACGCTGGACGTGTTGTCCGGAGGCCGCTTCCTCCTGGGAATCGGGATCGGATGGATGAAGGACGAGTTCGACGCGCTCGGGATCCCCTTCGCCGAGCGCGCGGGGCGCACGGACGAGACGATCGTGGCGATGCGATCGCTCTGGAAAGGCGAGGCGGAGGCGTTCGACGGCAAGTACTTCCAGTGGGGACCGCTCGAGATGAACCCCAAACCCGTGCAACGCGGCGGCGTCCCGATCGTCGTCGGCGGACACTCCGTGGCCGCCGCGCGTCGCGCGGCGCGCTTTGGAGACGGCTTCTTCCCGGGCGCTTTCTCGGTGGAAGACCTCGTCCCGCTCCTCGAGGCGATGCGCGAGGAGTGTCGCGAGATCGGCCGCGACCCCGGCGAGATCGAGATCACCGCAGCCCTCGGAGCGCCCGATCTCGACCTGGTTCATCAGTTCGAAGACGCCGGCGTGAGTCGGCTCGCGTTTGGCTACGGCGCCCAGATGGAGCCCGACAAGGCGTCGATCGACGCCTACCTCGAGAGTTTTGCCGACGCCGTGATCCGCCAGGTGTAGCGGGCGTTCGCGCCGGCCTGGGCCCGGCGCTTGTTTCGGCGTTGTGGACTACGCGGCGGCTCCGCCGCCGCTGCGCGCGCCGGGCCCGGACCCGGCGCTTGCCTAGGCCTCCGCCGTCACCGGATCGATCATCTTGCGAACGCCCGTCACTTTGGTGGCGGGGAAGCCGCTGCGTTCGGCGTGCTCGTGGATCAGCTGCTCGTCGTCGGCGAGGTAGATACAGAAGGTCTTGTCGCCCGCGACGTAGGAGTGCTCCCACTGGATGTTCTTGTGCTCGGCCTTCATGGCGGCGAGGACGCCGTTCGACTTCTGGGCGGCTTCGCGGAGGGCCTCGCGTTCGGCGCTGCCGATCTCCGGGATGTCTCGCTCGATCACGAACCTGGGCATGGGGGTCTCCTTGCGTAGGGGGGCGGGATGCTAGCTCGCCGGGCTACCTGGGCCCAAAGGCCAGGAAGACGTTCCCCGGCATCCCGAAGAGGCCGTAGCCCGAGCCGAAGTAGACCCAGCCGTCCACGACGGTGACGCCGGGGCCGTTGATCGAGTTGCCCCGCGCCGGCACGCCGTTCACGGTGTCGTAGGCGCGCCGGGTGTCGACGTCCCAGAGCAGCTCGCCGCTCTTCGGGTCGTAGGCCCGCATGTGGCCGTCCATACTGCCCGAGAACACCGCGCCGTCGATCAGTGTCGCGGCCTGGGGTTGGCCCGCGTTGCAGCCCGCGGTGTCCTCGCAGTCGGGCGTCGCGGCCTGGGTGTGCCAGAGCTCTTCGCCATCCTCGATGCGCACGGCGAAGAGACCGCCGGCGTGGCCCGGGGTGCTGCGCGTCTCCCAGACGTCCGAGATCGGCACGTACACCGCGGTGTCGTCGGCGGCGATGCCCCACTCGATCCCTCCGAGCACGCCTCCGGGCGAGAGCCGTTTCTGCCAGAGCACGGCGCCGTTGGCGTCGGGGTCGAGGGCGTGGAGCACCCCGGATTTCTGGCCGGCGAGGAGCACGGCGCGTCCGTCCGGGAGCTCGCGCAGCACCGGCGACGCCCCGAAATCGAGGTCGGGGCCACATCCCTCGACCTGCTCGGGGTCGGTGCCCGCCGCGACACACGCGGAGGAGAAGGCGTCGTCCGGGGTGGCCTGCATGCTCCAGCGGATCGCGCCGGTGTCGAGGGCCAGGGCCATCACGGCGTCGCTGGTGTCGGCGGCGGGGGCGGAGTAGCTGTCGCCGGTCGCGACGTAGAGCACCCCGCGTTTGGGGTCGACGGTCGGCGCCGACCACACCGCCGCGCCGCTCGGCGCCCACAGCTGGGTGCCGCGGGAGGTCGTCCGCGTCTTGCGGGGCTCCTCGGGGATCGTGTACGTCCGCCACAGCCGGCGGCCGCTCGCGGCGTCGTAGGCGACGACGCTCCCGCGGAAGGTGCAGCACTCGTAGGTGGGCGATCCCCCGGAGAGCTCTTCGAGAGAGGCGGTCACGACGTAGAGCCGGCCCTCGTGGAGCACGGGGGTGCCGGTCAACACCGTCGCCGGGTGCTCGTCGGCGCGCGCCCGCCAGCGCTCTTCGCCGCTGTCGGCGTCGAGGGCGTAGACCCAGCCCGCGCGGTCGGCGACGTAGAGGGTGAAGCCGCCCTCGGCGCGTCGCTCTAAGGGCAGCCCGGCGCGGACCCCGCCCTCGGTCTCGAACTTCCAGTGGGCACACCCCGTCTTCGCGTCGAGGGCGTAGACCCCGCCGTCGTTCGACCCGACGTAGAGCCGCCCCCCCACCACCGTCGGCTGGCTCCCGACCGTGGTGCCGCCCGGATACCCGAAGGCCCACTTGAGTTCGAGGTCGCCGAGCTGGCGTCCGTTCAGCCGCGCGTGGGCCGGGGGCTGGTAGTGGCTCTGGTCGAGGTCGACGCCCCAGGAGATCCAGTGGGGACCGTCGAGGGCGTCTGCTGCGAGGGGCGGCGAGCTCTCGCAGCGCACCAGCACCTCCGGCGCGTCGTCGCTCGGGACGCTGCCCCACGGAATCTCGGAGAGGAAGACGGCGACGGCGCGCTGCTCGAGCCGGTTGAGCGCGGCGGCCTGGATCACCATCAGGCCCTCGGTCTGGGTCTGGAAGATCTTCTCGGGCGGGAGCTTCGCCATCTGCGCCGGCGTCATGGCGCGGGGCACCGGGGTGTCGCTGTGACACATCGCGCAGGCGCGCTCGAAGGCCTGCTTCCCGATCTCGCGGTCGTCGGCGAAGACGGCGGAGGCGTGCAGCACGGCCAGCGCGGCGAGGAGACGAAACACGCGTCGACGACTCACGCACACCCTCCGGAGACTTCGCACCCTTCGGCCCAGTTGGCCCGGCGGCCCCGCTGGCCGATCTGGTAAATGGGGAACGCGGGGGTCTATTCTACCCGCGCCGATGGGGGAGCAAGGTCACCGACACGGTCCGGTCGGGCAGGGGGGCGGTCGCCGCGAGCGGACGCTGCTCGTCTTCGCCGCGGCGCTCGCGGTCGCTGCGCCGGGGGCGCTCGCCGCCGAACCGGAAGGGGTCGCCGTCCGTTTCGCCGGCGATCCCGGGTCCCCCGCCGCCCGGGGCGCCGCCCTCGGTCTCGACGGGGCCACCCTCGCGGCGCGCTACTTCGGAGTCCGCTTCGTCCTGCACACCGACGCCGGGGGGCC
>JANQRO010000589.1 GCA_028284525.1 Myxococcota bacterium
GCCAGGGTGCCCTCGAGCTCTCCGCTCCAGCGCTGGCGCAGGTGGGGGAGCCCCAGCGCGTCGAGCCACGCCGCGCCGTCGAGGGGGCCGCGCAGCATCGCGATGGTGGAGGCGCTGCCCGCCACCAGACAGTGGCCGGCGACGACGCTCACACTCGCGAAGCTCGGCACCGGCCAGCCGGTCCTCGGGCTCAGGATGTGCCCGTAGCGCACCCCGTCGACCACCATGAAGCGCTCGTAGTCGCCGCTCGTCGCGAGGGCGCCGCGCAACACCGGGACGCTCGCGATCGCACGGCTCGGCGCGCGGGCGTCGCGGATGCCGACGATCCAGGGCTCGCCGTCGGGGTGGGGGCCGACGACGCAGAGATCGCCGCCGAGATCGACGATCCCGTGGGAGATCCCGCTCTTGCGGCAGAGCTCGGCCACCCGGTCGGCGGCGTACTCCTTCACGTAGCCGCCGAAGTCGAGCTCCATTCCGGTCTCCGGCAGCACCAGTCGGGGGCGCTCCCAGTCCACCCGCTGCCAGCCCACCCGGGCACGTAGGGCCTCGACAGCGTGTTGCGTCGGCAAGCGTCCCGACTTGAAGTCCCAGGCGCGGCGCAGGATCCCGGAGCTGATGTCGAAGAGCCCGTCGCTCTGCTCGTAGGCCGTCTGGGCGTAGTCGAGGAGGGCGGCGGTTTCGTCGTCGACGACGATGCCCTCGGGGTCGCCGGCGCTGCGGTTGATCGCCGCGGTCAGGCTGTCGTCGCGGAATCGGCTGAACTTCGCCTCGAGACGCCGCACCTCGGCGACCCCCGCTTCGGCCACCGCATCGACGTCGGCGCCGGCCTCCGGATAGAGCTGGAGCTCGCACGGGCACCCCATCGCGTGGAAGGGAACACGCCGCGCCTCCATGGTCAGAACTTGGTCTTGAGCTGGACGGTGAAGAGGTTGAAGCTCACCAGACCCGGGTTCTCGACGTCGACCTTCTTGAGCGAGAAGTCGGCGTCGCTGATGTAGCGCTCCCAGCTCATCGCGAGCAGCCAGTCGCGGTGGATCAGCTGGAAGAGGTCGAGCTCGGTCTTGAGCTTCCACGAGATCGCACCGTAGGGCGAGAGCCGGTAGTCGCTCGAGAGATGACCGTCCTCCGGGACGCCCAGGAAGAAGGGTTTGTAGAAGTCGGCGGCCGTCTGGGTGTAGTAGCGGCCCGAAGGGATGACCCGGACGAAGTCGAACAGGGTCTGGTGCCAGCCGATCTCGACGGTGTGGGCGAAGATCCCCCAGTTGTCGCGGTAGAAGTTGTAGTCCGCGTGGAGCGACCCGTTCGCCTCTTCGAAGTGGTGGCGGTAGCGGGTCAGGATACCGATCTGTTTCTTCTCGTCGGGTCGCGAGTCGGCCACGTTCACCCCACCCGCGGACACGAGCTTGTAGGGGTCGGACAAGAAGCCCCGGTGCAGCTTGAAGGTGAGACCGGTCTGGATCATCGAGGTGCGGGTGAGGATCTGGGTCGCCCCGATCGCCAACGAGTAGGACTGCTTGGATTCCTTGTCGGGCCGGGTCGTGAAGATGTCGGAGTCGGTGGGCTCGAGGGTGTCGAAGGAGAAGCCCATACCGGTGGTGATCGTGGTGTTCTTGTCGTTGAAGTCGAAGCTCGCACCAAAAGAGCCGTTCCCCGAAAAGTAGTCGCGCTCGGTGGAGATGCCCCCGGCGACCGAGAACCCGCCGTTGTCGAGGTTGTAGTTGTACTTGGCGAGGATGTCGGTGCGCTCGTCCTCGATCGTCGCGCCACTCATGACCTGGACGGGGTCGCCGTTGAGGTCGCGTTCGATGAACCAGGGGCTCGCCCCCGACATGCGCTCGTGGAGCACGTCGATCGAGACGTCGCTACGCCGGGTAAAGGGCGTCTTCAGCTGGAACTGGTACGACTGGATCTCGTAGCGCTCTTCGTCCTCACCGGTCGAGCTCTTGTCGGCCTTGAGGTCGTCTTCCAGGTACAGCGAGGGCTGGAAGGTGAGCGACAGCGTCTCGACCTCTTCGGCCGAGGCACTCCCCACCAGACCCGGCAGCGCGAGCGCGCCGGTCGTGAGCGCCGCGAAGGCCTTGCTGGGCTGCGCGCTGCGCGCGCGCACCGCCCCCCGCGCCGCCGCACGGGCCGCCGATCGTCGTAGACGCCGGGCTCCCCTCATCCGCTCGTCGTCCCTACGCTTCGCACCGGGTGGCGCGGGCCCCCCCGGATACAGACGCCTCAGTTACAGCCACAGCCCCCTCCACCGGCGGCGCCGCCCTTGAGCGCGGCCTCCTTCGAGAAGTGGACGTGGTTCCGGATCGCCGCATCGAGCTCGTCCGGGTCGAAGGCCATGTCGCGACGCGCGAGCACGTCGCGCTCCCAGGCCTGTACCGGAGCGCAGCCGGTGGCCAGCGCGCCGCCCACGAGGAGCAGCAAGAGCGCCCCGGCCTGCGCCGCGCGGCTCACTTGCCCCCCTTGCGGAGCAGCTTGTCGATCTCTTTGCGGAGCTCTTTCTCGTCGCCGCGTCGGAAGCCCTCGTGGACGTAGCGGACGACGCCGTTGCGATCGAGCAGGTACGAGGTGGGCATGGTCTTTACCTCGTAGCGCTTGGGCAGCATGCCTTTGGGGTCGCTGCCGCTCACGTAGCCCACGGGGGTCTTGGCGAGCACCTTCTGCGCCTTCTTGAGGCTGCTGTCGACGTTCACCGCGACGACCGCGAATTCGTCGGGGGAATACTCCTTGCGGATCTTCTCGATGGCCGGCATGGCCTTGCGGCAAGGCGGGCACCAGGAGGCCCAGAAGTCGAGGTAGACGACCTTGCCGCGGTAGGCGCCGAGGTCGACCTTGCCCGATCCGTCGACGGCGCTGAGGCTGAACTTGGGAGCGCGCTGCCCCACCTCGACGGCGAGCGCAGCCGGGGCGAAAGCGGCGAGCAAGAACGTCGTCAACACCGCGAAGTACAATCGAGAACGCATCGTCCAGGGTCTCCTTGTTGCACGCACGCCTCGCGTCCCCTGCCGCTCTCTACATCGGCAAGACACCCGATCGGCGTGTGATGGCGATCACCACAAAGTGCTTCCCCGGGTGTGGGGCTCGTGTGGGCGTGGGGGTCCAGGGTCGGGGGGCACTCCTCGGGTCAGGGCCGTTGCGTCGAGAGCGCCGCAAAGAGCCGGTCGGCGCTGAGTAGCTCGGGCAGCACGATCGGGTCGTGCGCGCCGGGGTGGCGGACGACGTACACCGGGACGCCGGCCTTACCGAAGCGCGCGAGCTCGCTGCGGATCACCTCGTCCCGGTGGGTCCAGTCGCCGCGGAAGACCGCGACGTCACGCCGCTCGAGCTCCTCGCGGACCTCCGGGCGCGCCAGGACACGGCGCTCGTTCACCTTGCACGTGATGCACCAGTCGGCGGTGAAGTAGGCGAAGACGCTGCGCCCCGCGGCCAGCTCGCTCTCTACGGCAACGCGGTCGTAGACGCTGCCGAAGGGATCCGCCGGTCCGGCGGCGAGGTCGGCCGAGGCGTCGAAATCGGCGGTCTGGGCGACGAGGATCGCCACCCCCACCAGCACCGCCGCGAGGGTCGGCGGGACCCAGGCCGGTCGTTGCGCCGGCAGGCCCCCGTAGATCCAGGCGAGGAAGGACACGAAGAGCAAAAAGGCCAGCAGACTGGTCACGGCGTCGAGCCCGGCGCTGCGGCCCAGCACCCAGACCAGCCACACGGCGCTCCCGAGCAACAGAAAGCCCAGGCCGGCGCGCAGCTTGACCATCCAGGGGCCCGGGCGCGGGATGATGCGGCTCCACGCGGGAATCGCGGTGACCAGGGCGTAGGGTGCAGCGAGCCCGGCACCGATCGCCATGAAGACGCCGACGATCTCGAGGGCCGAGCTCGAGAACGCAAAGCCCACCGCCGTCCCCAGGAAGGGCGCCGAGCAGGGCGTCGCGAGGATCACCGCGAGAAGCCCTTCGAAGAAGCTCCGCCGCGCCCCCGACGCCTCCGCGCCGACGGCGGCGAGCCGGCCCGGATCGAAGGAGATCTCGAACACGCCGAGCAGGTTCAACGCGAAGACCACGACGACGCTGCACACGAACGCGACGAAGAGGGGCTCCTGAAACTGAAAGCCCCAGCCCACCGAGTGGCCGGCGCTGCGCAGGGCGATCACCACCGCCGCGAGAGCGCCCATCGTGACGAGGATCCCGGCGCTGTAGGCCGCGCCGTGACCCAGGACCTCGCGGCGCCTGCGGTGGGCGAGCTCCGCGACCGAGAACACCTTGATCGCGAGCACGGGCAGCACACAGGGCATCAGGTTGAGGATCAACCCGCCGGCAAAGGCGAACCAGAGCACGGCCACGAGGCCGAGCCCGCCCGCCTCGGGGACGGCGTCGCCGGAGGGGGGGGTCGCGTCGCGCGTGGGCGCCACGGCCCACGGCAGCGGTGCCCGGTCGACATGGCTCCCCGCAGCGGCCACCGGCAGGGGAAGATCGACCTCGAGGCCACGGCGCGCGCCGTCGGGCCCCACCGTGAGGAGGACCCCGCGCAGGTGGGCCGGCGCTTCGTCGTCGAGGGTCGCCTCGAGGCCCAGCACCTCCGCGTCGCGCGCGGGGGGCGCGGAGAGGCGGTGACGGCCGCTCTCGGCGACGACCAGGGCGTCGTCGGCGGGAAAGAAGGTCACCGTCTCCGTCGCCAGCCCCAGCGGGACGCATTCGGCGATGGCACAGGAGCTGAGGGCCAGCCCGCCTGCGACCCGGTCGCCCGGGCGCAGGGCGCTCTGGGCCCAGAGGGCCTCGACCCGTGCGCCGTAGGCCTCGGGTCGCACCGGGAGCGCCGCGGCGAAGTGACCGAAGAGCGCGCGGCTGCGCTCGACGTCGCGCGCATCGCGCACCGCGGGGATCTCTCTAGATAGGGAGAGCGTCGCGGGGATGCACTGGCGTTCGCAGACCAGGGCCTGCAGGTCGGCGTGCACCACGTCGCCCGCCGCGGGCGCCGCGCCGAGACGCGCGGTGAGCAACACGCGGCCGTCGTAGCCATAGGTGACGAGCTCCTGGCCGTAGCCGTCGTCCTCGCCAAAGGATGCGGGGGTGGGCCAGGCGAGGGTGTCGACGCGGGGGGCGTCGTCGCCGTCGCCCACGCGGAACTCGATCTCGGTGGCGAGCCCGGAATCGCCCGGGTTGCGCCAGTAGAGATGCCAGCCGGGGTCGAGCTCGAAGAGCACGCCCACCCGCTCGGGGCGGTCGGGGTGGAGGAGGAGGTGGGCGGCGAGACGCGCTTCGTCGCGGTCGAGGGCGTCCTCGCCGCGGGCGCTCTCGGGGAGGTCCGTCGGAAGGGCCAACGCGAGGGCCGGGTGCGTCGTCGCCGCGGCTCCGGCCCGGGCGGTCGGAGGCGCTCCCAGGAGCAGCGCGCCCAGGGCCAGCGCGCCCAGACACAGACCTCGTGACCGGGCGCCCAGCGGACGCGCGAGACGACGGGCGGCGGGAGGCGGGGACGGGTGTGGCTGGCTCTCCACCCTGACTCCTTTGGCATGGCGAGCCCACCGGGCCCGCGCCGCACGGGCGACCCGCGCAGCTGCTCCCGGACATCGTCCGCGACGTCGTTTTGCAATGTGATGCGGAACACCTACGTGGTGTAAGAGCCGCTCTCGGCGGATCCATGGGGGGCAACTCACCCGCAGATTCAGCCGTCCGTTGTCAAAAGACCTGGATGAAACTTTGTAGCGCCGGGTCTGCAGACCCTCGCAGATGAGATCCCTAAGTGGCCGATTTCGATGATGTTTTTATTCGGTGACCCGTCTCACACGGAGACCTCAGGTAACCGCCGATGAAACGAGAGCAACGAACGCGGTTGTAACGCCGCACGTGTATGACGATCGAGCCCCTGGGAGGCTTTCCATGAGTCGAAAAGGCCTCATGCAAATCGCAAGTGTCGCATTCCTCGTGTCGCTTGGATTGGCTCTGGCACCCATCGCGTCCGCAGGCCCCGCGGAGCGCGAGCGCGCCAAGAAGATCCACGACCGCCTCGTCGGGGCCCCCCCCGATGCTGCGACGTTGGCCCAGATGGAGACGGACATTCTCGGCGGCGACCTGATGGGTGCGGCTGCGCGGGCGATGACCCATCCGGATTTCTATCGGGTGTCCCTGAAGAACTGGGCCACCCCGTGGACGAACGTCGATCGCACCCCGATCGCGCCGCTGAACGACTACGCGGCGACGGTGATCGGAATCGTGCGGGACGATGTTCCGTTCAACGAGATCCTGACCGCGGACCTGGTCTACGTCGGTCAGAACGTGCCGGGTCTGACCCCGTACTCGCACACCGACAACCAGCACTACGATGAGCTCGAGCAGGGTGCGGTCGATCTGTCCGACCCGAACCTCTTCACGGGCGTAACCCAGTCCGGGCTGCCCGGCGCCCAGCTCTTCGACACCGAGACCGCCGGGGTGAACACGACGCGGGCGGCCGCGATGGCCTACTTCGACATGGGCACGAACCGCCGGATGTGGCGCTACACCTCGCTCAACTATCTGTGTCGCGATCTCGAAGAGATGCGCGACAACACCCGGCCCACCGACCGGATTCGTCAGGACGTGACCCGAAGCCCGGGTGGGGACAGCCTGCTCTACCACAACGAGTGCTCGGCGTGTCACGGTGGCATGGATGCCCTCGCCGGGGCCTACGCCTTCTACCAGTGGGACAACGCCCAGGACCGTCTGGTCTACACCCGCGGGATGGTGCAGCCCAAGATGCTGCTCAACGCCGCCACGTCGCCCTTTGGCTACGTCACGGTCGACGACCGCTGGGACAATTTCTGGCGCGAAGGCTCCAACCAGCTGCTCGATTGGCGGGCCCCCGCCTCGGGTGGCTTCGGGATGAAGAGTCTCGGCGCCGAAATCGCCGGGAGCTACGCGTTCTCGGTGTGCCAGGTCGAGAAGGCTTTCGAACACGTCTGTTTCCGGCCGCCCAACGACATGGCCGACGTCGCCCAGGTGGATCTCGTCGCGACCGAGTTCGAGGCCGAGAACTACAACATGAAGAACGTGTTCGCGAAGCTCGCCGTGTACTGCACCGCCCCGTAGTCGAGAGGAAGCGAAACGATGTGGAAACAATCTTCTCGAGAGGGGTTTGAGGTACGTCGCATGACTACGACCAACCGACACAAGCATGCGCTCCGCGCGCGCGGGGCGAGCACGCTGTCGACGCTGCTGCTCGTGGCCGCGCTCTCCGCGCTGGTCGCCTGCGGGAGCTCGGGCGGCGGTGGCGAGAGCGTCGCCGGCGGTTCGATCCCCGGTGGCGGTGGCGCCGGCGCCAGCGCCGAGGCGCTGGCGGCCTTCCAGGCCGGCGTCTTCCCGCTGGTCCGAAACAACTGCGCCACCTGTCACGCGGGGGCCGGCCCCGGGACGCCGTCGATCGCGCACCCGGACGCCTCCACCGCGTACTCGGTGATCCTGTCCAACCAGAAGGTCAACTTCAGCAACCCGGCGCAGTCGCGTCTGGTGCGCCGTCTGGTGTCGGACTTCCACTACTGCTGGAGCGACTGCGTGATGAACGGCGCCGAAATGCAGGCCGCCGTCGACGCGTGGGCGCTCGCCGTCGCCTCCGATCCGGGGGGCGGGGGCCAGCAGGTCTCGGGCCTCGTGAGCACCAGCGCGGCGTTCACCGACGGCTTCGAGCCCCAGGGTGACGACCGCTACGAGGACAACATCCTCGCCGAGTGGGAGTTCAAGGAAGAGACCGGCACGGTCGCGTCCGACACCAGCGGGGTCGCCCCCGCCATGGACCTCACCCTCGAGGGTGACGCGACCTTCCTGTCGAACTACGGCATCGCGATGACCGACGGCTCCGCCGAGGCGACCGCCGCCACCAGCGTGAAGCTCTTCGACGCCATCGCGGACGCCAACGGCGGCTCCCAGCAGTACTCGGTCGAGCTCTGGGTGCAGCCCGCCAACATCGAGCAGGGCGACAACAACCCCGCGCGGATCGCGACCTATTCGCTCGGCACGGGGCAGCGCAACTTCTCGATCGACCAGGCGGAGTACGTCTACGAGTCGCGCAACCGCAACCTCGACCCGGAGCTCAGCAACAACGGGTCGCCGGCGCACCGCACGGCCGACGCCGACCAGGACGCCCAGGCGGCGCTGCAGCACGTGGTCGTGACCTACGACCAGTACCGCGGACGTCGGGTCTACGTGAACGGAATGTTCACCGACGACGACGACGAGTTCGCCGCCCAGCGTCTCTGGAACTGGGACCCGAACTTCCGCTTCGCGCTGGGCAACGAGACGAGCAACAACCGCGACTGGGAAGGCCAGATCCGCTACGCGGCGATCTTCCCCTTCGTGCTCACCGATGCCCAGATCGAGCAGAACTTCAACGCGGGCATCGGGAAGCGGCTGCTGATCCGCTTCGACGTCTCGCAGTGGGCGGGACCCGGCTCCTACGTCGAGTTCCTGATGACCGAGCTCGACGCGTCGAGCTACCTGTTCTGCTCGCCGACCTTCGTGACGCCGAACCCCACCGGGTCGCGTATCTCGAACCTGCGGGTGTCGGTGAACGGAGTGATCCCGGTCTCCGGGCAGTCCTTCATCAACGTCGACACCCTGGTGACGGGGGCGAGCCAGGTGCTCTCCGACGGGTGCTCGGTGATCCTCAAGGATCTCGGGCCGGCCAGCGACGTGTTCACGATCGCCTTCGAGTACCTCGCGGGCTTCGAGGATCCGGTCGTGCCGCCGCCTCCGGGGACGCCTCCGCCGCCGGTCTTCGACCCGCCCTTCCCGACGGAAGGCTTCCGAGACTTCGCGCGGATCAACGCGACCTTCTCGGAGGTGACGGGGGTGGACCGGACGACGCCGTCGATCCAGAGCACCTACAACGGCATGATCGACGCCCTTCCGGTGGCGCCGGACCTGCGCCAGTTCAGCTCGGCCACCGAGGTGAACATCATGAAGCTCGGACTCGAGTACTGCAACGCGCTGATCGACGACACGACGGCGCGGGCGGCCTACTTCCCGGGCTTCCCCTTTGGCGATCCGGCGGCCTTCGACAGCGCGGCCAACCAGAACATGTTCGTCCAAGCCCTGGTCGACAACATGGTCGGGCAGAACGTGCCCAACCAGCCGACCATGGCCGACATCCTCGGGATCCTGCAGGCGCCCGGTGGATTCTTCGATCTGGTCACGCCGCCCACCTGTGTAGCGGGCTGCCCCACGACCATTCCGATCGCGAAGGTCACCTGCTCGTCGGTGCTCTCGAGCGCCGCCGTGTCGGTGCACTAAACGGGCTCACGAGAATCGCGACATCGAACCAGGGCAAGGAATAGAGCAATGGAACGACGAGAATTCGAAGAACTGAAACGGGAATGGTGGGCCCGCAACCAACCCTTCAAGCACCCCGACCATCCGCGTCCGGTGACGCGGCGGCAGATGCTGGCGCAGGGCTTCATCGCGAGCGCCGCGATGGTGGCGTCGCCGAACATCTTCCGGTTCCTCGGGATGAGCAACGAGGCCGCGGCGCAGATCGTCTGCACCGGCGGCGGCGCCGGGACGACGATCCCCTTCATCGGGGTGGACCTCGGCGGCGGGGGGAACCTCGCCGGCTCCAACGTCCTCGTGGGTGGCGCGGGGGGTCAGCTCGACCTCCTGAGCGACAACGCCTACGAGAGCCAGGGGCTCCCGGCCAACCAGCGCCCGCAGATCGTGGGGAGCGACCCCGCGCTGGGCGTGCTCTTCCACCCCGACAGCGCGCTGATGAAGGGCATCGTGGCGATGGCCCAGCCGAGCACGCTGGCCCAGTGCGAGGGGTCGATCGTCTGCGCGCGCTCGGACAACGACACGCAGAACAACCCCCACAACCCGATCTACGGGATCAACAGGGCCGGCGCGAACGGAGCGCTGGTGCCGCTGGTCGGCACCGAGAACTCCGACTCGGGCGGGCGCTCGGTGGCGCCGATGAACCAGATCGACCTCAGCGTGCGCCCGGTGAAGACCGAGGAGCCCGACGAGGCGATGGGTCTCGTCGACACGGGTCTGCTGTCGACGCTGTTGCCGGACCCGACCCACAGCACTTCGGCGGTCGCCGCCGTGGGGGCGATCACCGACGAGAAGCTGGCGCTGATGAACGAGGACCCGGCGACGGAAGCCCTCATCCACTGCGCCTTCCAGGACGCCCAGAGCCTGGCGGCGGTGAACCCCGGCAGCGTGAACCCGCTCGCCGACCCCGTGATCGTCGGGACCGACAACCTGACCCCGGGCCAGGGCAGCATCTTCCTCAACGCCGACCTCGCGAACAACAAGTTCGAGTCGACGGCCACCGTGATGAAGATGGTGGTCGACGGGTTCGCGGGAGCCGGGACCGTCGCCTTCGGAGGCTACGACTACCACGGCGGTGGTCGGGTCGAGGGCGAGGGGAGGGACTTCGAGGCCGGGATGGCGATCGGGGCGATGCTCGAGTACGCCGCGGCCCGGGCGACGCCGCTGATGATCTACGTCTTCAGCGACGGCGCGCTCTCCTCGAACGGCCAGATCGACAACACGGCGGATCAAACCGTCAACGGGCGCACCGTGCCCGGCGGTGGGGGCAAGGGCGAGTGGACGAGCGACAACTCGGGCCGCTCGGCGAGCCTCTACATCGTGTTCGATCCGACGGTGGCGGGGGTGCGACCGCCGCTGCGTGGGGGCGACCTCGCGCGACGGCAGATGGGCTTCTACCGCACCAACAACGGGGCGATCGAGACCAGCGCGCTGCAGATCAGCGACAACGTCGACGCCCTGGCCGAGTCCGTCGTGCTCAACTACCTCGCCCTCCACGGGCGCGAGGACGAGCTCGACACCGTGCTCCCGATGCACACCCTCGGGACGCCGGCTCAGCGCGAGGCGCTGATTTCCTTCGACCAGCTGGCTGCGGTGCCCTAGGCCACAGCAACCGATTCCACCCGGGGGGCCCGCTCTGTCACGGAGCGGGCCCCCAAATCGTTGGAGTCGGCGCGCCGGCGGCGACGGGGTGGCCGCGCCGAGCTCCGACGCGGCGCTTGTCCTCTGTCGCAACGCGGCGCTCGTCCTCCGCTGCGACGCGGCGCTTGCCCTCAGTTGCAACGCGGCGCCTGCCGATAGGCAGCGGGATGGCCCGCGCAGGATCCAGAGACAGCGACGCGTTGCAGCGTCTTCTGGCGTGTCCGCGCTGTGTGAAGGCGCGCCTCGACGCCGTGAAGGACGGCTACCGGTGCCGGCGCTGCGAGACCGAGTTCCCCGAGCTCGAGGGAATCCCCTGGCTCTTCGCGAACCCCGGCGTCGCTTGGGGCGAGTGGCGCCAGCGTCTCGACTTCGCCCAGAAGACCCTGGCCGCCGATACCGCCCGGGTGGCGGCCTCCCTCGAGGACGGGTCTCTGCGGGACTCGACCCGCGCCCGGCTCGAGCATCTGCGCGACGCCTACACGGCGCAGGCCGAAGCGCTCGGGGCGCTGATGGCTCCCCTCGAGCTCGGCACCCTCGAGGCCCACTACGCCACCTACCTGGCGCTTCGCACGCGGCTCCCCAGCGACCACGGGCTCCACACCTACTACCCGAACCTCCACCGCGACTGGGGCTGGGGGGAAGGGGAGAACCGGCGCTCGGCGGACCTCGTCGCCGAGGCCTTGGCGGGCGCGGCGCGGGACACGCTCCTGGTGCTCGGATCCGGGGCCTCCCGGCTCGCCTACGACCTCCACCAGGAGGGGGCCTGGGGCCAGAGCGTGGCCCTCGACTTCAACCCGTTGTTGCTCCTCGTCGCGAAGACGGTGTGCGCGGGGGCCACCCTCGACCTCTTCGAGTTTCCGATCGCCCCGCGGAGCGCGTCCGAGGTCGCGGTGCGTCAGACCCTGCGCGCTCCGGCGCCCGCCCGTCCCGGGCTCGACTTCGTCCTGGGCGACGCCCTGCGCGCGCCCTTCGCCGCGGCGAGCTTCGACGCGATCGTCACCCCCTGGTTCGTCGACGTGGTGCCCGAGGAGCTTTCGAGCCTGTGCGCCCGGGTGAACCCGCTCCTGCGCTCCGGAGGGAGCTGGGTGGTGTTCGGCTCGCTGGCCTTCTCCAACCGGGACGCCGCGCACAACTACGGCCCCGAGGAGGTGGTCGAGATCGTCGCCGACGGCGGCTTCGACATCCCGGAGCTCCGGGAAGAGACGATTCCCTACATGGACTCGCCCCACAGCCGTCACGGCCGCCGCGAACAGGTCGTCGTGCTCCGCGCCCGCAAACGCGACGATCGCAAGAGCCCGCCCCGTCACGTCGCGTTGCCCGACTATCTGGTGAAGAGCGACGAGCCGGTTCCGCTGCTCGAGGCCTTCCACCTTCAGGCGACCACGACCCGGATCCACGCGGCGCTGATGAGTCTGGTCGACGGCAAACGCAGCATCGACCAGATGGCGACGATGCTGGCCGAGAACGGCTTCATGCGTCGCGACGAGGCCGAGACCTCGGTGCGCAACTTCCTGATCAAGATGTACGACGAGGCCCACCGGCCCACCGGTCTCTAGCCGCTTCGGCGCTACCGACCCCAGCGCATCCGCACCCCGCCGTAGGCGCCGATCCCGGGGGTGTTGAACCCGAAGACCTCCTCGTACTGGTTGTCGAGGAGGTTGTCGATCCGCGCCAGGAGCTCGACGCGGTCGTTCACCCGGAACGACCCGGCGATGTTGATCAAGGTGAAATCGCTGAGCGCCACCGACACCGGGGTGAAGCCCTGGGTGAAGTCCGTGTCGTACTGACGGCCGTTGTAGAGCACGGAGACGTCGACGAGGGCGCGGTCGCGGAAGAAGCGGTAGCCGAGGTTGGCGCTCGCGATGTGTCGGGCGCGTCGCACTTCGCGTTGGTACCCCGTCCCGTTGTTCTGCTTGGCGATCGCATAGGTGTATGAGAGGTGGGCATCGAGGTTCGGCGCCAGCTGGCTCGACACCTCGAACTCGAAGCCGCGGCGTTTGCTGCGGTCGCGGATGTTGATCGGGGTCGCTCCGCCCGGGCCGAAGACGGTGACGATCTCGTTGCGCAGATCGGACTGGTAGTAGGTGAAGGCGCCCTGGATCCGCCCCTCCCAGAGACTCTGGTCCACCCCGACGTCGAAGCCCTTCGAGCTCTCGGCCTCGAGGTCGCTGTTGGGGACAAAGAAGCCCGGGGTGAACCCAAAGAGCTCGAAGAAGCCCGGGTTCTTCACCGCCTTGCCCCCGCTCACCCGAAGCCGGGTGGTGTCCCAGGGCATCTTCACGCTGAGCTCGCCCCGGTAGGGCTGCTCGTTCGAGAAGCGCCGGTTGCGGTCGGCGCGGACACTGGCCGCGAACGCCACCCGGTCGTTCCAGGAGAAGCGATACTCGAAGATCCCGCTGGTCTGGTTGTTGTGTTTGGTCGATCGGTCGCCGCCGGCGAAGAGATTCTTGAAGTCGGTCCACTCCTGCTCGAAACGCAGGGTGAGCCGGTGGTCGATGGTTTCGCCGAGACTCATCGCGTAGCTCGTCTGGGCGTCGAGCTTCACGCGGTCGCCCTCGCTCCCGCCGTTGCCGAAGAACGGGTTCGTCGTGCGCAGCCGGGTGTCCGTGAACCCCACGCCGAGACGCGTGGTCCAGTCGTCGAGCACCTCCACCTCGCCCTGGAGGCGCCCGTAGATCTGGCGGGGGTCGCT
>JANQRO010000593.1 GCA_028284525.1 Myxococcota bacterium
GACGCGCCGCGGTCGCGGGCCGCGCGGGCACCATCGCGCAGTACTCCTCCACCGTCGCCGAGATCTCGGCGGTGCCGATGTGCTCGGCCCAGCGGATGATGTCGTCCTTGTTGGCTCCGACCAGGGGACGCAGCACGGGAAGCTCGGTGGCCCGGGACACCACGCCCAGGTTGGTGAGGGTCTGCGAGGAGACCTGACCGATGGCGTCTCCGGTGACGATCGCCTCGGCGTCGCGTTCCCGGGCGATCGCCTCGGCGCAGCGCAGCATCTGGCGCTTGAGCACGACCTGCCACAGACGCGGATGGACCCGCGCGCGAATCTCTCGGGCGACCCCCTCGAAGTCGACCGCGTGAAAACGCGGCTTGGTGCCGTGGGCCCAGCGCGCGGCGAGCGCGTGGGTCACCTCGAGGGCGCCACGCAGGTGGGGATCGCCGCCGAGGATGCAGAACACGTAGTCGAGCTGGACGCCGCGCCGCATCACCTGCCAGGCCGCCACGGCCGAGTCGAACCCGCCGGAGATCAGGGCGACGGCGCGTCCTTCGGTGCCGAGGGGAAGCCCGCCCGGCGCGGCGAGCTCGCGCCCGATCCACACGGCGCGGGTCCCGTGGAGCTCGACCCGGACCGCCACGTCGGGCGCATCGAGGTCGACCCCGGCCGACACCGGTCGCAGCGCTTCGCCGAGGGCCACTGCCACCTCGCCGCCTCCCACCGGCGTGCGGTCGCGACCACCGACCCGCCTTGCGCGCACCGCGAAGCGTCGGCCGGAGACCGCGTTCCGATGGCGTCGGACTCCCTCGGCGACGACCTGCTCCAGGCGTTCGGCGGGCGTGGTCTCGATCTCGGCGACGGACTGGAGTCCGAAGACCCGCGAGAGCGTCGCCGCCGCGTCGGGGTGCTCGCTGCGGACGTAGTAGCGATCCCGGCTGAGCTCCAGCGCGGACTCGGCCCCCACGTGCTCGAGGGCGTCCCGGAGGTTTCGGATCAGATGCTGTTCGAAACGCTTCCGGGTGGCCTTGGCCTTGGTGGTCAGCTCGCCTGAGAATCGCAACAAGATCGACGGGTTCGGGCGCGCCACGGGCACAGCCTACCGAAGCCCCTCGGCGGCACGAGGGCGCCGCGAACAGGACGGGGAGTTTTTTGGTGTGCCGCAGACGCCTCACGTGCTAGGTGTACGCCTCGGCTCCGCCGGAGGGGATCAGTGGGGGTCCGCTTCGGCCACGCGTGTCTCGCCGCGCTCGCTCGACCGAGGGCCCGCGCGAAGGTTCAAGGAGGAAACGTGTCGAAGCTTCGTCTCGTCGCAGCACTCGTGGCGATCGCGTTCTTGAGCGCGTGTACGTTGGCCCCGAAGGGCCTACAGCAAAAAGACCCGGCGGCCTGCGCGGCGGCCGGCGCGGCCCTCCTCGGCGGTGGCGCGATGGCCGCCGGCGCGGCGACGGCGAACGGCCGTACCGCGCGCGCCCTCGGGATCGGGGTCGGGGGCGCTGCCCTCGGTGCCGGTCTCGGATACATGATTTGCAAGTCGATGCAGGAGGAGCCCGAACCGCCGGCTCCGCCGCCGCCGCCCGCACCGGCCCCGCCCCCGCCGCCTCCGCCGCCGCCCCCGCAGGCCGCGCCGGAGCCCGAAGGCCCGGATCCGTGCGAGGTCCGCGTGGCCTTTGGCGGTGTCAACTTCGACTTCAACAAGGCCACGATCCGCCCCGAGGCGGGTCCGGTCCTCGACAAGTGGGCAGACCGGCTCAAGACCTGCCCCAACGTCGCGCTGCAGATCGAAGGCCACACCGACTCGGTCGGCCCGGAAGAGTACAACCAGGGTCTCTCCGAGCGCCGCGCCAACTCGGTGCGTGACTTCATGGTCGCCGCCGGGATCGATGCCAGCCGCTTGAACGCGGTGGGCTACGGCGAGACCCGCCCGGTGGCCAGCAACTCGACCCGCGACGGTCGGGCCGAAAACCGCCGCGTCGAGATCATCGCCCAGTAGACGATCCCGACCGGCCTGAACGAGATCCCCGCCCGTCTCCCCTGGAGGCGGGCGGGGATTCCGCTTAAGCACCCCGTTCGACGCGACCGCACCCGTTAAGGGGTGACCCGCGATCTGCCGATGGCGAGGCCATGGCCTCCGCCACCGCCGCGCCTCCCTCCTGTCGGGAATGGACGATCTGGGTCGTCTCGCGACCCGCCCTCCACGGCGCCGGTGTCGACCTCGAATGGGAGGGCTGCCGCCACCAGGTCGTTTGGCCCGCCGTGCAACGCGCCTTCGCGGCAGAGGTCGGCGAACCCGAAGGGGTGCGGGCCGTGGTCTTCGATCTGCTGTGGTCCGACGCGCCCGAAGGGCCCACCGTGGTGCGGTTCAGCGTCGATCCGAGCGAGGGCCCGAAGCGGCCGGCCCAGCAGCTGGTCGACTCCCTCGGCGAGGCGCGCTGCTCGGTCTCGCTGCGTTGCTTGGCCCGGGAAGGGCAGGCCTCGGATCGCTTTTCCCACCTCGACCTGCTCGACGAGGCGTTGCTCGAAGCGCTGTCCTCGAGCGCTTGACCCATCCCCGGCGACCACCGCGGCTACGCGGGCGGACGTCTCTCGGGGGCGCCGACCCAGCGCGCCAGGAGCGGCGCGACGGGGTCGCCCGGGAGTGCGGTGAGGAGGCTCGCGACCTGGGAGCCAAGACGCCGCCACGCGTCCCCACGACTGGCGGCCAGGCCCAGCTCGGTGAGTCGCTTCCGCAGACGGCCCGCGTCCTCGTAGTGGTCGCCGGCACGAGTGGCGTCCCGCTCCGCCCAGAGGCCCGCGGCGAGGAGCGCGGCCCGGCGCCGACGGCAGAGGCCCCGGACGGCGCGGA
>JANQRO010000599.1 GCA_028284525.1 Myxococcota bacterium
GACGCGCAGACCCGGGTGCCGCTGATCGTGCTCGGGCCCGGCGTTCCGGCCCGGGCCCTCGATCGGGTCACCGGCCACGTCGACGTCCTCCCGACGATCCTGAACCTCGTGTCCGGTGCCGACACGGGATCGAGCCGTTTTGAGGGCCGCGACCTGCTACGCGCCCAGGGCGACCACCCGGTGCTGCTGCGGCTGTACCGTCTGGAGGAGCCCACCCCGCTGCTCGTGGTCCGGCGTCGGGGACGGCTGCTCCTGCGGGCGCGGACCGACGCGCCTGAAATCGACGTCCTGGGTGTCGTCGACGACCGGGGGTTCCTGATCGACACGCCGCCCGACTTCTCCGACGGCGAGTGGAGTCTCGCCCTCCGGCAAGCCCTCCAGCGCGGAGCGAGCGCGGCCCGCCCCGGGGCCGCTGCCCCGTAGTTCGAGCGCATCGGCTCCTCCTTGTCTCGGCCGAGCCCGTGGAGCACACCCGTCCGCTGCGCCCGGTCTACCGGTCTCGCGGCGGGTCGCTCCGCAGGGTCGGGTCATCGCGAAGCGCCCGGCTTGAAACGGGCGCCGTCTGTGGCGACCATCGGCCGCCCGGCGCGCGCGCTGCGAAGGAGGAGCGTCATGGCCCAGAGCGATGGAGACGAGGTTGCCCTGATCGTCGGGGGAGGGCCCGGGATCAGCGCGAGCTGCGCCCGGCTCTTTGCGGCCGAGGGGATGCGGGTCGCCGTCGCCGCGCGCACCCCCGACAAGGAGGTGCTCCAGAGGCTCGCGAGCGACCACGGGGTGCGGTGCTACGGGTGCGACGCCGGGGATCCCGACGCCGTGGCGGAGCTCTTCCGGGCCGTGGGCAGGGACCTCGGGCGGCCTCGTCTCGTGGTCCACAATATCGACGGCCGGACCAACGAGATCCTCCGCAAGCCCCTCGTCGAGGCCGACCCCGGGCGGGTCGCCGACGTCCTGCGCAACTCCGCGTACAGCGCCTTCCTCGTGGCGCAGCAGGCCGCCCGCGCCATGCTCGACGCTCCGGTCCCCGCCGACGGCCACCGCGGCTCGATCCTGTTCACCAACGCCAGCGCGGCGTACAAGGGCTACCCCCAGAGCGGGGCGTTCGCGATCGCCTGTCGGGGCAAGTTCGGGCTGGCCGAGAGCATGGCGCGCGAGCTCATGCCCGAGGGCATCCACATCGCCCACATCCCCATCGATGCGGCGATCGGCTGGACCCAGGAGGACGGCAGCCGCTGGCACCGCCTCGCGGGGACCGCCGTGGACGACAACATGGCGGATCCCGACCGCATCGCTGACCTCTACCTCCAGCTCCACCGCCAGCATCGCTCCACCTGGGCCTTCGATGTGGTCCTGCGCCCGTGGGTCGAGCCCTGGTAGGTGCGGAGCGGAGTGCCTAGGGTCCGGGGGATGACGATGCGACGCGACGTGGCGCGGGCGGCTCTCGGGCTGTGCACCGCACTGTGGATCGGGTGTGGTGGCGAGCCCGAAACGGCGTCTCCCGAGACGCTGCCGGCCCTCCGGGTCGCCACCCTCGCCGGAGACGAGGTCGAGCTCCAGACGCTCGCGGCGGACCAGCCGCTCTTGCTCTGGTTCTGGGCGCCCTGGTGAGGCTCCTGCAACCGGGAGGCTCCCGGTGTCGAAGGGCTGGCGACGGGTCAGGAGGCGTTTGCCGTCGTGGGCTTCGGTGGTGGCGACACCCTCGAGGCGGGGCGCGAGTTCGTGGCGAAGCACGGGCTGAGCTTCCCCAATCTGTACGATGAGGCGCGCGAGACGTGGGGGGCGCTCGGGGTCTCCGGCCAGCCGGCCTGGGTGCTCTACGACGCGGGCGGCGCACTGCTCGGCCGCGGCGCCGGCTCCATCGTCGCCGACGACATCCTGGCGCTGCTCCCCTGACCGGAGCCGCGCGCAATCCGCTCCGTCCGCGGAGCGAGACGCGAGGGAGTTCGATGCAGAGACAAGGGATCCACATCGCGGCGTGGCTCGTCCTCGCGGCCCTCGTCGCGACCGGGTGTGCCCGCTCCGAGGTCACGGGGGCGCGGCGCTACAGCAACGACGACGCCGTCATTCCGCGGCCGCCGGTGGTCCTGGTCTACCCCTTCGCGATGAGCGCCGACGACGTCGCGATCGACACCCTCGGGATGCGCGACGCGAGCATCGACGAGATCGACGCCGAGGGTCGCCGGGTGCAGAACCAGCTCACCCTCCAGATCGTCGCCGACCTGAACGACCGCGGGATCTCCGCGCAGCGCGGTACCGAGACGAGCGACGTTCCCGCCAACGCCTTTCTCATGAAGGGCCAGTTCATCACGATCGACGAGGGGAGCCGCGCGCGGCGGATGATCATCGGCTTCGGCGCCGGCGCCGAACGGATCCAGACCCGTGTCCAGGTCTATCGGGTGGCCGCGCGGGGCACCGTGCGGGTGGCGGCGGCGGAGGTCTCCGCCGAGGGCGACCGGATGCCCGGCATGGCCGTGCCGGTCGGCGCCGGAGCGATCGCCGGGCGCGCGGCCACCTCGGCCATCGTCGCCGGGGGGATGAATGTCGTGCAGGAGGTGCGCGGCGGTCTGGGGCGGGCCATCTCGAACATCTCGACCGAGATCGCCGATCGCGCCGAGGCCTTCTACCGCGAGCGCGGCTGGCTCTAGCCCTCAGCGCAGGGTGGCGTCGACGCGCTCGACGAGCGTGTGGGCCGAGAAGGGCTTCTGCAGGAGTCGTCGGCGGCCCGCCGCGCCGTCCCCGGTGCCGCTCGCGTCCTCCGCGTATCCCGACATGAAGAGCACCCGGGTCCCCGGCGAGAGGCTCGCGATCTCGTCGTAGAGGGTGTCCCCGCTGGCGCCGGGCATGATGAGGTCGGTGAGCAGCAGGTC
>JANQRO010000600.1 GCA_028284525.1 Myxococcota bacterium
GCGGACGCCGGGGCGGCCTACGACGCCGCCGAAGCCCTCGCCCGCGACGCGGGACGCGACACGCTGGCGCTCTCCGCCGGGGCCAACGGTCTGCGCGTCGCCGTGCAACGCGGCGACACGTCGGGCCCGCTGCTCGGGCGCGCCGACGCGCTCGCGGCGGAGCTGGCGACGGCCGAGGCTCCGCTGCGACTGCGGCTCTCGCTCCACCTGGGACGCACCTTGCAGGAGCTCTCGGGTCGCGAGCGCGCCGCCGGACGGCGCGCGGCCGCGCTCCTCCTCGACGCCGAGGGCGTGGCCGACGCGCTCGGCGACGAGCGCGCCCGCTCCTTCGCCCTCGGCTACCTCGCCGAGCTCTACGCCGCCCGGGGACGCGAGGCCGATGCCCTCGAGCTCAGCGGCCGCGCCACAATCGCGGCGCGACGCGCCGACGCCCCCCACGCCCTCTACCGCTGGCAGCGCCAGCGGGCGACGCTGCTGGCCTCCGCGGGCCGGCTCGGCGAGGCGATCGCGTCGCTGCGCGGCGCGAAGTCGAGCCTCGACCGCATCCGCGCCGAGTCGGCGCCGCTCTACGGCCCGGGAAGCCGCTGGTTCAGCGAGGCGGTCGAGCCGGTGCACTTCCAGCTCGTCGACCTGCTTCTGCAACGCGCCGCCGCCGAGGACGACGCCGGACGCGAGCAGCTCCTCCTGGCCGAATCCCGCGGCACCCTGGAAGACCTGAAGGCCGCCGAGCTGCGCGACTACTTTCAGGACGAGTGCGTCGACGCCCAGCGCCGCGCCTCGGTGGAGTCGATCGAGGGCGCACTGGTGGTCTACCCGGTGATGCTCGCCGACCGTCTCGAGCTCATCGTGAGCGACGGCGCGCGGCTCCACCGGGTGGCGTCCCCCGTCCCCCGGGACGAACTCGTGGCCGAGGTGCGCGCCTTCCGGCGCCTCCTGGAGAAACGCACCACCCACGAGTACCGAGTCCACGCCCGCGCGCTCTACGGCTGGATCGTCGCGCCGGTGGTCCCGCTGCTGCGCACCGACCTCGAGGCGCTGGTGTTCGTCCCGGGTGGGGCGCTCCGCACGATCCCCTTTGGCGCGTTGATGGATCCCGAGACGGGGCGCTTCCTCGTCGAAGACCTCCCAGTGGCCGTCGCCCCGGGCATGACCCTCACCGACCCGCGGCGCATCCCCAACGAAGACCTCGAGGTGCTGAGCGCGGGGCTCAGCGAGGGACGCCAGGGCTTCGCCCCCCTCGAGAACGTCGACCGCGAGATCGACGCGCTGCGCGACGTCTTCCCCGAGAGCCGCGAGCTCGTGGGCGAACGCTTCGTGCGCTCGAACCTCCAGGACGAGATCGAGGAGCGCCGGCCGGGAATCGTGCACATCGCCTCCCACGCGGCCTTTCGCGACGAGCTCTCAGAGAGCTTCGTCCTCACCTACGACGACCGGATCCGCTGGGAGGAGATGGGCGAGATGCTCGAGGTGGCGCGCTTCCGCGACCGCCCGGTGGAGCTCATCACCCTCAGCGCCTGCGAGACGGCGATGGGGGACGACCGCGGAGCGCTGGGCCTGGCGGGCATCACGGTGCGCGCCGGTGCGCGTAGCGCCCTCGCGACGCTCTGGGCGGTGGACGACCGCTCGAGCGCCGACCTCACCGGCGAGTTCTACCGCCAGCTCGCGACCAGCGAGAAGACCCGCGCCGAGGCGCTGCGCGCTGCACAGCGCAAGGTGCTCGGCGAGTACCGCTACCGGCACCCGGGCTACTGGGCGCCCTACCTGCTCGTGGGGAGCTGGCTCTGATGGAGCTGTCGCGGAGCGCAGCGGCGGTGGCGATCGCCGCGGTCACCGCGGCCTTCGCGCTGCTCTTGCGCGCGACGGGATCGCTGGTGGACGTCGACCTGGCGCTCTACGAGTCCTATCTGGCGGGGCTCGACGACCGCGGCGCCCCCCCGGCTCCGGTGTCCCTGCTCGTGATCACGGACGCCGACCTCCGTTTCGCCGGCCAGGTGCCGATCCCGGATGCGCTCCTGGCCGAGGGCCTCGAGACGCTGCTGGCCCTCGAGCCGCGGGTCGTGGGGATCGACCTCTTCCGCGACCTCCCGGTTCCGCCGGGCAGCGAACACCTCGACGCGGTGCTCGCCGGCGACCCGCGGGTGTTCGGCGTCTACACGGTGCCGAGCGCGACGCGGCGCGTCGCCCCGCCGCGTGCGCTCGTCGGCACCGAGCGCGCCGGGTTCGCCGGGGTGCTCCCCGACCCCGACGGGAAGGTGCGCCGCGCCCTGCTCTTCCAGGACGACGCGGACGGCGCGGCCCACTTCGCCCTGGGCTGGCGGCTCGCCCAGGCCTACCTCGCCGCCGAGGGCGTCCGCCCGAGCCTCGACCCCGAGCACCCCGAGTGGGTGCGTCTCGGCGCGACGACGATCCCGCGTCTCGACGCCGACGCCGGGGGCTATGTCGACGCCGACGTCGGGGGCTA
>JANQRO010000017.1 GCA_028284525.1 Myxococcota bacterium
ACGCCGCGGCGAAGACAGCGCCCTCGCGTTTCGGGTCTAGCGGTGGGAGGCGAACGCTTCGCGACGCGGCTCGACGGGATGCGGCGCAGCGACGTCGCGACGATCCTCAAGCTCGCCGAGCAGCCCGACGTGCTCTCCTTCGCCGGAGGCCTCCCGGCGCCCGAGTCGTTTCTGATCGAAGACTACGCCGAGCTCGAAGCCGCGGTGCTCCGCGACCAGGGCCGCGCGGTGCTGGGCTACGGACCGAGCGCCGGGGTGAGCGCGCTGCGCGAGACCCTCGCCGCCCGGATGGAGCACTTCGGCCGTCCGACCGTCGCCGACGAGATCCTGGTGACCACCGGCGGAATCGCCGCTCTCGACCTCGTGGCCAAGGCCTATGTCGACGCCGGGGACATCGTGCTGGTGGGGGCCCCGTCCTACCTGGCGGCGCTCCACGTCCTGCGCAGCTACCAGGCGGACATCGTGGGTGTACCCCTCGACGACCAGGGCCTCGACCCCGACGCCCTCGACACCACCCTGCGCGAGCTGCGCGCGACGGGACGCGCGCCGAAGCTGCTCTACCTCGTCCCGACCTTCCAGAACCCGACCGGGCTCACGCTGTCCGAGACGCGACGCCGGCGGGTGCTCGAGCTGGCGCGCGAACACGAGCTCCGGGTGGTCGAGGACAGCGCCTACGAAGACCTGCGCTTCGAGGGCGAGGCTCCGCCGCGGCTCTGCGCCCTCGACCCGGAGCGCGTGATCCACATCAACACGCTCTCGAAGATCGTGGCACCCAGCCTGCGCCTCGGCTGGCTCGCCGCGCGGCGCGAGATCGTCGACGCGCTGGTGCTCTGCAAACAGGGTCAGGACCAGTGCTCGACGACGGCGGGGCAATGGGTGGCGCACCGCTTCCTGTCCGAGGGCGTGGCCGAGCGCCAGATCGAAGCCGCGGTCCCGATCTACCGCGAGCGCCGCGACGTCTGTCTCGCGGCGCTCGCCGAGGGTATGCCCGAAGGCACGGTCTGGACCCGCCCCGAAGGCGGATTCTACACCTGGATCACCCTGCCCCCCGCGTTCGCCGCCCTCGACACCGAGGCGCTGCTCCCCCGCGCCGTCGCCGAGCAGGGGGTGGCCTACGTCGCCGGGAACGCGTTCTACGCGGCGCCCGACGGACACGCGGGGCCCCGGCAGCTGCGTCTGGCCTACAGCTACCTCGGCCTCGACCAGGTGGCGCTCGGCGTGCGACGGCTCGCGGCGCTCTTCCGCGTTACCCTCGACGAGGCACGAGAGGGAGGCCGCTGATGCCCCTATCCCGCGTCGCCGACGCGATCGACGAGATCCGCCGCGGCCGCGCCATCATCCTGGTCGACGACGAAGACCGCGAGAACGAGGGCGACCTCGTCGTCGCCGCCGAGAAGATCACCCCCGATTGGGTGAACTTCATGGCGAAACACGGTCGCGGTCTGGTGTGTCTGACGCTCACCGAAGAGCGCGCCGCCGAGCTCGAGCTTCCGATGATGGTGCGGGACAACGCCTCCCCGTACCAGACGGCCTTCACCGTCTCGATCGAGGCGCGACGGGGCGTCACCACCGGGATCAGCGCCGCCGACCGGTCGACGACGATCCAGTGCGCGGTCGACCCGAAGAGCACGGCCCGCGACCTCGCGCGGCCCGGCCACGTCTTCCCCCTGATCGCCCGGCGCGGCGGCGTCCTGGAGCGCGCCGGTCACACCGAGGGCTCGGTCGACCTGGCGCGGCTCGCCGGGCTACGCCCGGCCGGGGTGATCTGCGAGATCCTCAACGAAGACGGCTCGATGGCTCGCCGTCCCGACCTCGAGCGCATCGCCAAGGAGTTCGGGCTCAAGATCGTCTCGATCGCCGACCTGATCGCGTTCCGCCGCACCAAGGAGATGCTGGTGCGACGCTACGTCGAGATCGACCTGCAGTACCAGGACGGCGACTTCCACGGGATCATCTACCGCAGCGAGCTCGACGACGCCGAGCACAACGTGCTCGTCAAGGGCGACGTGGGCGGCGGCGATCCGGTGCTGGTGCGCATGCAGGCCGCCAATCTCTCCGTGGACCTCCTCAATATGTACCTCGGCAACGAGAGCGCCCTCGCCACCCCGATGCGTATCATCGAGAAGGAGGGGCGCGGCGCGATCGTGTGCATCGGGCAACGCGGTGGCGGCGAACGCATGGGCGACGTCTTTCTGCGCATGGCCGAGGGCGTGACGCGCTCGCCGGCGCCAGTGCGCGACAGCGCCGAACAGCTCCGCGACTACGGAGTGGGCGCGCAGATCCTCGGCGATCTCGGGATCCGCAAGATGCGTCTCATGACCAACCGCCCGCGGCGCATCGTCGGGCTCGAGGGCTTCGATCTCGAAGTGGTCGAGACGGTGCCGATGGTCGGGGGCAAATAGCGGCCCGCCGACGTGCTGATCGACACCCACTCCCACATCAACTTCGACAGCTACGACGAAGACCGCGACGCGATGTTCGACCGGGCCGCCGACGCCGGGGTCGACGGGATGGTGTGCATCGGGATGCTGCCCACCGGCGGCCGGGAGGCGCTGTCTCTGGCGCGTCGTTACCCCGGCCGGGTCTACGCGTCGGTGGGCGTCCACCCCTACGACGCCGCCCTGCTCGACGAAGCGATGCTCGGCGAGATGCGCGCGCTGCTGCGCGAGCCCGAGATGGTGCTGGTCGGCGAGATGGGGATCGACACCGTGAAGGCCGAAGCCCCGCTGGCGGTGCAGGAAGCGGCCTTCGCCCGACAGCTCGAGCTGGCGCGGGAGCTCGACCTCCCGGTGTGCATCCACAGCCGCGACGCCTTTCCCCATTGCGAGCGCCTGGTCCGCGAGGTGTGCCCGGAGGGCTGGAAGGGGTTCGCCCACTGCTTCAGCGACGGGGTCGAAGAGGCGCTGGGCTGGAAAGCACTGGGCTTCACGATCAGCTTCGCGGGCCAGATCACCTTCAAGAACAAGAGCTGTGACCCGATCCGCGACGCCGCCCGGGCGCTCTCGCCCGAAGACGTCGTGGTCGAGACCGACGCGCCCTTTCTCGCACCCACGCCCCACCGCGGACAGCGCAACGAGCCGGCCTTCGTCCGCGAGACGGCCAAGGTGCTGGCGGCGCTCTGGGAGATGGACGAGGCCGAGGTCTTCGCGCAGACCACCCGCAACGCGCGGCGGGTGCTGCAGCTCTGAGCGTGGACCAGCGTCTCGTCCTGGCCTCGACCTCGCGTTACCGGGCCGAGCTGCTCGGACGTCTCGACCTGCCCTTCCGCGTCGTCGACCCGCGGGTCGACGAGGAGGCATTGGTCGCGAGCCTCGGCCCCCGGCCCCCCGAAGAGCTGGCCCGGGTGCTCGCCCGGGCGAAGGCGGAGGCCGCCGCGTCGGGCGCCGGGCGTCGGGACGACGCCTGGGTGCTCGCGTCCGACCAGGTGGGGTGGCTCCCCGGCGAAGACGACGCAGCCCCCACCCGGTTGCGCAAGCCCGGTCACGCCGCGGCCGCCGTGGCGCAGCTCGTGTCGATGGCGGGCCGCTCCCACCACCTCGCGACCGCCGTCGTCCTGCGCCCCCCGGAGGCGCTCCTCGAGGCCGGGGAGCCGACCCGCGAGCACCTCGACGTCCACCGCCTGGTGATGCGCCCCTTCTCCGCCGACGAGGCGGCGGCCTACGTGCGGCGCTACGCCCCGATCGATTGCGCGGGCTCGTATCGGATCGAGGACGCCGGGATCGCGCTCTTCGAACGCATCGAGGGCGAGGACTTCACCGGCATCATCGGCCTGCCGCTCATCGCGGTCGCGCGGATGCTCCGCGAGGCGGGGCTGCTAGCGCGCGCCGAGTCCTGACGCGAGCACCTCGCGCGCCTCGGCCACCACCCGACGCACCACCTCGCCGGCGGGGAGCAGCGTGTCGATCGCAGCGGCGCCCTGGCCGCAGGGCATCGAGCCCAGGTCGGTGTCGCCGTCGCGACGCGCCGCGACGTAGACGTGCTTCGAGTTCTTGAACTGCTGCGGGAAGGGCAGGATGTCCTGGGGACGCGACTCCCAGTCCGCGGTCCACTTGTTCTTGATCGTGCGGAGCGTCTTGCCGGAGTAGGAGCGGGTGATGATCGTCGAGTCCTCGTCGGCCTCGAGGATCTTCTGCTTGTAGTGGGCGTGGGCGTGGGCCTCGGGCGTGGCGATGAAGCGCGTCCCCATCCAGACGCCCGACGCACCCAGGGCCAGCGCGGCGGCGAGGCCGTGGCCGGTCGTGATCCCGCCGGCGGCGACGACGGGTCGGCCGTCCACCGCGGCGACGACCGCCGGCACCAGC
>JANQRO010000018.1 GCA_028284525.1 Myxococcota bacterium
CGCCGCGCGTACGAGCACGGTGACCTCGACGCCGCGCGCGGCCAGATCGACGGCGGCGGCGAGCCCACCGATCCCCGCCCCGATGACGACGACCGGTTCGCTCACGCCGGACCCACGCGCTTTCTTCGTCGCGTCACCCCGCGATTGTAGACACGAGGCTCCGCCCCGCGCACGCTCCGGGCGGGCCCGCTATACCCTCTGGGTGGACGCCCTCTCCTGGCTGCGCGAGTGGCGCAACCGCTGGCTCGCAAACCCCGGCTTTGTCCGGTTCGCGTCGCGTTTTCCACCGACCCGCGGGATCGCGCGACGACGGGCGCGCAAGCTCTTCGACCTCTGTGTCGGCTTCGTGTATTCGCAGGTCCTGTTGGCCTGTGTCCGGCTCGAGGTGCTCGAACACCTCGCCGAGGGACCGCAGACGACACGCGCGCTGGCGCAGCGCGTCTCGCTGTCGATCGAAGCGACCGATTGCCTGCTCCGCGCAGCGGTCGCGATCGGCCTGCTCGAGCGCCGAGGCAACAGCCGATTCGGGGTCGGAGCGTTGGGCGCCGCGCTGCTCGCCAACCCGGGCCTGCGGGACATGATCGAGCACCACGCCCTGCTCTACGCCGACCTCGCCGACCCCGTCGCGTTGCTCCGCCAGGGCGGCGGCGCGACACAGCTGGGGGACTACTGGGCCTACGCGCGAAGCGCGGAGCCACGGGGTCTGTCCGATGCGCGAGTCTCCGCGTACACCGGGCTGATGGCGGCTTCCCAGTCGCTGATCGCCGACCAGATCCTCGACGCCTACCCGCTCGCCGAGCACCGTCTCCTCGTCGACGTCGGCGGCGGTGACGGCACCTTCCTGGTCGCGGCGGCGCGCCGTGCCCCGCGGCTTCGCCTCGTGCTCTTCGACTTGCCCGCCGTCGCCGAGCGCGCCGCGCGTCGCTTCGACGAGGCGGGGCTCGGCGAACGCGCTACGGCGGTGGGCGGCGATTTCCTGCACGACCCGCTGCCCTCGGGTGCCGATCTCGTCTCGCTCGTGCGCGTCGTCCACGACCACGACGACGACGACGCCCTCGCCCTCCTGCGCGCGGTCCGCGGCGCCCTCGCGAGTGACGGGGTCCTGCTCCTGGCCGAGCCCATGGCCGGGACCGCCGGGGCCGAGCCGGTCGGCGACGCCTACTTCGGGTTCTATCTGCTCGCGATGGGCAGCGGCAAACCGCGGCGCCCGGAGGAGCTGCGCGCGCTCCTCGGGGAGGCCGGATTTGGGCAGGTGCGCGCGATCGACACCGCCCTCCCCCTGCAGACCCGGCTGCTCGTGGCCCGCCCCTGACGTCTCGCGGTCCCGCGGGTCGGACGAGAGAAGTGTCAATTTTTATTGACGAACAATCGTGCCAAAATCTGTTGACACTCTTCGAGCGGCGGCGATAACCTTCTCATGCCGGAAAAGACGTGCGCAGGCCCCGGAGAGCCGGGGGAGGCGCATTTCCGGCGACCCTAGGGCGCGCAGTTTGCGGACCCGAACCGTCTGGAGGACGACCGATGCCTGATTTGGACGATCCCGATCGCGTATGGCCCACCGGCTTGACGATCAAGGAGTCCGAGGAGCTCCATAAGCACGTGATCGACGGCACCCGCGTGTTCGCGCTGCTCTCGATCATCGCCCATTTCCTCGTGTATCTGTACACCCCGTGGCTGGACTGAGGAGTCGATCATGAATCAAGGACGCATCTGGTGTGTCGTGAAGCCGACCGTTGGCCTGCCGCTTTTCCTCGGTGGCGTCGCGGTGACTTCGCTGCTCGTACACTACTTTGTGCTCGAGAAGACGAGTTGGTTCGCCGCGGTTTGGAACTAAGCTCCAATTTTCGGCGCGCGCTTGCGTAGCGCTCCCCTCGGGTCGGGACCATTGGTCCCGACCCGAACCGGAGCCAGGCGTACCGACTCGAATGACGCGGGAGGAGTGACGTGATTCCGACGGTTCGGATGTACGAGACCGAGCTCGCGGCTCGGCAAGCCGCCAACGAGCTCCATCAGAACGGGTTCGCCGAAGATTCCATCGCGTTGCTCGTCGCACCCAATGACGGAGAGGGAGAGGTGCGGACGGCGGTGGACGCCGGCCAGCTCCCGGGCAGCCACGCAGCGCTGTCCGCCCGCGCGTTGCAGCGTGGCAGATCGGTCGTCTCCGTGAACGCCCCTTTCGGACGTGGCGCGTTCGCGCTCGAGATCCTCGATCGATTCTCTCCCGTCGACACCGACCAGCTACCCGACTACTACCCGCGGCACGGCGACCTGCTGTCGCAGGTGTTGAGCCTTCCGACGCTCACCGGCGACCGCTACGTGCCGTGGCGCGAGCCCAAACGCTCGAAGTTCCGGTTCTCGAAATGGCTGCTCGGGATGCCGCTGCTCACCTCGAGCTCGCTCCAGGTGCTCCCCGGCAAGACGATCCTCTCGTCGCGCGGGCCCTGGCGACGGAGTTTCGGGATGCCGCTGCTCACCTCGAGCTCGCTCCAGGTGCTCCCCGGCAAGGCGATCATCTCGTCTCGTGGGCCGTGGACACGGAGCTTTGGCATGCCTCTGCTGAGCCGCAATCCGGCTCCCTTGTCCTCCATGCTGGGCATGCCGCTGCTCACCGGCGAGGATGACGACTGATCCGCTCGCGGACCGCGCGCCGAGCCGAAGATTCCGGAGTCGTGACCTGACGACGCGATGAGGCATCTAGGGCAAAAGCTGACCAACGCGTGGATCTCCTTCGGTCCGCGCTTCCTCCCCTTCGCCGACGTCGCGACGCCCGACCTGCCCCTGGGTCGGCTGCTGCGGCTCTCGCTCTTCCAGGCCTCGGTCGGGATGGCCCTCGTGATGCTGGTCGGCACTCTCAATCGGGTGATGATCGTCGAGCTCGGTGTCCCGGCGACCCTTGTCGGGGTCATGGTCGCCGTGCCGCTCGTGTTCGCCCCCTTCCGCGCGCTGATCGGCCACAACTCGGACACCCACCGATGCGAGCTCGGCTGGCGGCGCGTGCCCTTCATCTGGAAGGGCACGCTGCTCCAGTTCGGTGGCTTTGCGATCATGCCCTTCGCTCTGCTCGTCTTGGCGGGCAAGGGTGAATCGGCGTCGGCACCGCTGTGGATCGGCCACGCCGCCGCCGCCCTCGCCTTTCTGCTGGTCGGCGCGGGCGCGCACATCGTCCAGACGGCGGGGCTGGCGCTGGCCACCGACCTGACTCCGCCCGAATCCCACTCGCGAGTCGTGGGGCTGATGTACGTGATGCTGCTCGTCGGGATGATCGCGAGCGCGCTGGCCTTCGGGGTGGCCCTCGCCGAGTTCTCGCCGGGCAGGTTGATTCAGGTGATCCAGAGCGCGGCCCTCGTGACGATGGTCCTCAACGTCCTGGCGATGTGGAAGCAGGAGACCCGACACCCACCCCGCGGCGCCGCGGCGCCGGCTCCAGACCCGAGCTTCCGCGAGTCGTGGGCGCGCTTCTGCAGCGGGCCCCAGGCGGTGCGTCGTCTGGTCGTGCTCGGTCTCGGCACGATGGCGTTCGGCATGGCCGACGTCCTGCTCGAGCCTTTCGGAGGCCAGGTGCTGAGCCTGAGCGTTGCGGCCACGACGAAGCTGACCGCGTTGCTCGCCCTGGGAGGTCTCCTGGGCTTCGGGTTTGCGTCCCACGTCCTGGGCCGGGGCGGCGACCCCTATCGGATGTCGCGCCACGGCGCGCTGTTGGGCGTCCCCGCCTTCGTCCTCGTGATCGTCGCCTCCCCCCTCGGGCTGCCGATCCTGTTCCTGATCGGGAACTTCTTGATCGGCTTCGGCGGCGCGTTGTTCGGACACGGCACGCTGACGGCCACCATGAACCGCGCGCCGGCGCGCCAGGCCGGACTCGCGCTCGGCGCGTGGGGTGCGGTCCAAGCGACGGCGGCCGGCGTCGCGATGGCCTTCGGGGGCACGATCCGCGACCTGGTCAACGTGGCCGCGGGCTCGATCGACACCCTCGCCCGCGTCGCGGGCGTCGCGACGGGCTACGTCGCGGTGTACTCGCTCGAAATCGTGCTGTTGCTCGTCACGATCGTGGCGGCCATGCCGCTGGTGCAACGCAGGACGGCGGGCCGGGACAGGGACGAAGACGAGGGCTCGCTGGCGCTCGGGCTCGTTGCGCCGCCGGTGCGCTCTCGAGACCGCTCCACGTAGGCGTAGGCGAACCCGATGGCACGACGGCCGATTCTCGAGATGCCCCACCCCCGGTTGCGATCGCCGGCAGCGCCGGTCACCGCGTTCGACGCCGACCTGAAGCGGCTGGTGGACGACCTGCTCGACACCCTGTCCGCCGAAGGCGGCATCGGTCTCTCCGCCCCCCAGGTGGACGACGGCCGACGCGTCGTCGTCCTCGACCTGTCGGAGGACGGTTCCGATCGGCAGGTGTTCGTGAACCCCGACGTCGTCTCGAAGACGGCGCTCGGGATCGTCGAGGAGAGCTGTCTCTCGGTCCCGGGAGTGGTGGGAAATGTCGTGCGGGCGACGGAGGTCCGGGTACGCGCCCAGGACGCGTCGGGGGCCCCCGTCGAGCGTGACCTGAGTGGAATGGAGGCCGTCTGTCTCCTGCACGAGATCGACCATCTCGACGGAATCCTCTTCGTCGACCGGTTGTCGATCTTTCACAAGCTCCGTCTTCGGGCCGCCGCGCTCGCGCGAAGCCTCCGAGGCCGCGACGCCGCATAGCCGAGACGTCGCTCTGGACACGCGGTGAGCGCGGGGCGCCCTCCGGTTCCCAGCCCCCGCGGAGTCTCGAAGAGAGGATATTTCGGGCGGTTGCGGCGGTCCGGCTCGCCGGGGTCGCGTCGGGTACGCTCGGGGTGCACTCCAACCACGGGGCCACCGCCATGCGAAGAACCCTACTGATCACCACCGGCGCGGCCATCGTGGCGGCCCTGCTCCACGTCCTGTCGAGCGGAGCACAAGTCATCGATGGAACGCCGTGCTCCGACGCGTGCTACGAGCAAAAAGCGGCATGCGTCTCCGCTTGCGGTTCTCACCGCAATCCCGTCGAATGCGAGCGCGAATGCCACGACGGGTTGACCGATTGTCTCCACGAGTGCCGGTAGCCTGCTCGTGATCGGGGGTCGGGAGACCCTCTTCGACGTCTTCAGACGAGGCCGCGGGTGTCGTAGACGGCGAGGCCCGTTCCAAGTCGGGCGTCGCGTGTGCAACGGGTGTTGGTCCGGCCCTCTCCCGGCGCTGTGACCACGCCTACCCGATCGGCGCGCGGGTCACGAGGGTCGTCGCCACGACGACCACGCCGAGCAGTCCGAGATAGAGGATCGGAAAGATCCATCGACACCGTCGATCGATCCGGTCGCCCACGTCGACGAGCCCACGCCGATCCAGCGAGCCGACCCACAGACTCACCACGACGCTCGCGCATACGACGAAGAAGCTCATGTTCAGAAAACCGTTCATCAACGTCATGTACGAGATCCGGGGAAGAATCTCGCTCAGCACGATCTGGTATGCGACTACGGTGAGGATCGCGATGAACGACACGTTCACTCGGTCGCCGACCGAGGAATGGTCCATCCAGAACACGGACCAGGAGAGGATCACGATCAAGAACAGCGGGATGATCACGAGCCGAACGATGAAGAGCGACTTGCGCTCCATGGCGAGGCGCACCACGAATGTCGACGATGCCCCTCGAGAGTCGAACAGCGACGATTCCTGGCTGCGAACGAGCTCGTCGACGCGGTCGAGACGCCACTGCGGCACTCGAATCCGCCCTGTTCCGCGATGGTTGGGCCTCTCCCCGGTCGTCGCGGACTCCAGCACGACTTCGCGATCATCGTGGCCCAGCACGGTGAAGACGGCTTCGAAGATCTGGCGGTCGAACGGATAGGCGCGCAAGTCGAGGTCGGCCTTGGCGGCGGCGTTGATCGTTTGCACCAAGGTGATCGCCCCACGCGGCCGCACACGGAGAAGCACCCCGTGGCTCTCGTAGAGCCCCGACTCGTTGACCAACACGATCTGCGGGAACCACCCCGTAAACGTCTCGTTGAATTGATAGGCGCCCTGGTAGAGCCGCTCCCGCACGCCACTCGTGACCGGGTCGAAGGCCTGCCGGGGATCGGACCACTCCAGCCGGAGGACTCCGCTGAACTCGAACACCTCCCGTTCGTCGTCGATCTCGTTGAGGTCGCGCAGCTCGAAGCGCGCCTGCACCGTCACCGGTCCCCCATCGGCGGGTGATGGAAGGGCGAGCAAACGCGGGTCCCCGCTGGCGGTCGGTGCGGCGGCGAGGATCAGCACCACCAAGATCGCGTCTTTCACGCTGGGCAAGATCGCAGTCCTCGGGCGTGCGGACACGGGGGACACGGACAGGAGCGCGCACGGCAGTATCGCACGGACGGCGTCGCCGCGGTTTGGGCGGGTCCTCGCGCGCGTCCTCGACGCGCTCGCGAGGGCACCACCGTTTGGGCGCGGAGGAAGCTCACAACGCAGGGGAGTCCCTCGCCCCACGCCGTCTCTCGACCCCCTCCTCGCCGTCAGTCGTCGCCCTCGACTCTCTCGATCTCGTAGTTGGCGTACCCGAACTCGTCGCTGCGCGCCCCATAGAAACGGTCGCCCAGTTTGTAGACCGATACTTCGAAGGGCGTACCCGAGAGAGTCGTGACGAGGCGTCCGTTTCGAATCTCGTAACCGACCTGGCCGTGCATGAAATCTCCGGCGTCGTCGAGGTTCGTAGCCTCACCGTCCACCGCCGTCACGAGACGTCGCCCCGCGGCACCGTAGAGGATTTCGTAGCGCCGCCCGGTCACCGTGTTGAGCACTTCGAGCGTTTGCCCGACCACCAGCTCTCGCAACGCCGTGTCGTCCAGGACGGCGGCGTTCTCGCGGCGTAGCTCGTCGACCGTCAGCCCTTTCGATCCGGCCTCGCGTGCCTTCGCGTCGGGCGTGTACCAGATCGGCGAACTCCACGCTCGCTCCTGGATCACCGGGCTGAAGCCCGGACCGCTCGGTGGAATCCGGCCCAGCTCGATCGCCTGGATCGTGCTCCAGCGCGGGGTCGGAATCTCCAGGACACGGGCGTAGTAGAAGGCGTCCAGAGCGGGGTCGAAATCGGGGTCCGTCCACACCGTCTTCAACTCGACGGCGCCCACCGTGTTCGTGTAGGCGCCGGTCGCCAGGTCGACCGTCGAGGCGATCGGCGGCACCGTTCCGGTCTCGCCGTGGGGTCGGCGCTCCCCTGCCCACGCGACGTCGTAGATCTTCTCAAACGACTGGCCGTGTTGGCTCCAACCCTTGACGATCTGGATCCGATCGAGGTTCGCACTGTCGGGATCCTTCGCAGCCCAGACCACGAAGGAGGGAGCCCTCGCGATCGACGGGGGCAGGTCGCCACCCATCGGGACGCCCTTGGCGTAGGCCGTCCCGATCCAACCGCGGTGTTCGGGTAGATCCGCGGGATACTCCCAGCTGCCAAAGAAGCGCAACGGGATCCGCACACCGCTGGTCGAATAGGTCTCTTTTCGCTTCATCCCGGCAAAGATCGCCTCGCGGGTATTCTCCTCGGCCCAGACAGCGCTGAGACCGGCGGGTGTCACCCACAGGCTGTTGAGCCCGAGTACCGTGGCGCCGTTCACTCTTTTCTCGATGGTGTCGTCGACGGTCCCGTGGACACCAAAGAAGTTGTCTTGTCGGTAGGGCACCACGGCCACGTGCGAGTCCGAGCCGCTCACGACACCGAATTTGTAGGGGTTGAACCCACGGGTTCCACGGAGGGCGACGCCGTCTTTGTAGGCCTGGCGCACGTAGCTGCCGTACTCGCGGGGTGCGCCCTCTGCGCCCAGAAGCTTCCAGACGAAGATCTCGTAGTTCGCGAACTCGTCGTTGGGAGACAACCGCGGGGTCGTTTCCGATTGGCCTTTGAGCTGCTTGAGCTCCGTCAACGGCTCGTTGCGCAACCGGGCCTCCGCCCACGTGCGATCGATCGGTCGTCCGGTGTGGTCGACCTCGGTCGGGAACATCAACCCGTCGCTCAGGTTCGCGTTGTGAGAAACGGCCAGCAATTCGTTCCCCGCTGCGCGCTGTGTGTCCATCCAGGCCCACAGCTCACGCGGATCCTCCGAGTCGACCGGAGTAAACGGCACCCGCGGCACCTTCTTCGAGTCCAGAAAGAAGATGTTGCGATGGAGGTTCTTGGAGTCGGGCGTAGAGGTCCATTCGTACGCGGCGAAGGTCGTGAAGGTTCCGGGTCGATAGTATTTGTCGGCGATATCGACGATGCGTTTCCAGACCGGAGCGACGACCGCGGGGTCGTTCAGCTCTTCGATCCGGTGACCCTTGGCGATGACGGCGGACAGCGCCTTGAACGCGAGCATCGGATCGTGCCGCGCGGCGAAACCGAGGGCGCTCGCCAACCATGGGGCGTTCTTTCGAAGCGGCGAGTTCGGATCTGCGGCCTCTTGGACCATCCCCATGTATTCGGCGTGCTCGGTGACGGCGCCCCAGTCGAGCGGCTTGGTGATCTTCACCTCGTAACCGCCCGGGTGACGCGTCGGCTGACCGAGCGCGTACCGGTAGAACTCTTCCGGCCCGTTTTGCGTGTCTCCGAACGCAAATGCGTCGAACGACCAGCTCGTGTGCACGTGTTGCTCGCCGTAGTAGACGTTTCGCTCGGGATTCTTCTCGGAAAACGCGGCCACGGGCAGCGTCATGCCGAGCGCCAACAGCGCCATCCATCGGGTTCGCATCCACATATTCCACTCCTTCACGGCATGAATCCGGCGAGACGCTCGAAGAACCAGAAACTCGCCAGCGTCCCCGCGGAGTAGGCGGCGAGCGACCGCGCGTGCGCGCGGGAGCGAGCGGACGCCCCGAGACGGTCGCACACGTGTGAAACCAGGAGAAAGACGGAGATGAGGGCGAGCTGGCCGATCTCGACACCGGCGTTGAACGCAAACAGCGCCAGGGGGACCGAGTCGCCGGGGAGCCCGATGTCGGCCAACGCTCCGGCGAACCCAAAGCCGTGAAGAAGGCCAAACGAGAGGGCCACCACCCAGGGACGTCGTCGTATCAGCGTGGCCCGGGGCTGCGTGTCGAGGATCTCGGCGGCGACGACGACGAGGCTGAGCGCGATGATCGCCTCGACGGGTGGCTGCGGGACACGCACCCACTCGAGTGTGCTCACCGCCAGGGTGACCGAGTGGGCGGCGGTGAACGCGGTGATCGTCGCTACCAGCGCCCGAACGCCCCGCACGAGAAGGAAGAGGCCCAGAACGAAGAGCAGATGGTCGTACCCGCCGGCAATATGCGTGACGCCGTGGCGCAGATAGACGAGCGCGGTGGACCACGGACCCTGCGACCCTTGGACCTGCAGCCAGGGCTGCGAAGGATGCACCAGCGCCGTCGAGTGCGAGCCGTCGCTGCGTTGTACGCGTACGAGGACGTCGGTGATCGTGGTTTCGAGACCGATGAATTCGATCCGTGTTCCCACGAGACCGTGCGGCGCCTCGATCACACGACGCTCGACCACGGAACCGCGAAATTCGCGCTCGACGGGCTCCCCCTGCGTCCGCACGCCGTCCGGAAACCGCAGCACGACCGACAAACGGCTTCCCGAGAACACGGGCGTACGCCAGATCAGCTCGTACCGCCGCGGGGTCTGTTCGGTGATCTCCAGATAGCCGGGTCGCGTGTCGTGGGCGCGCGCGTCGCCCGCGGGGGCCAGCCCGCCCACCACCCCCTGGGCCAGGGCCACCAGCCACAACACGGGAGCGCGCACCGCCCACGCCATCACGGAGAACCGTCGATGGCCGGGACGACGACTCGGTATCGCGCCCGCAGGGTCTCGAACGAGCGCTGCCGGGCCGCGTCGCGTCGTTCGGCGACCCACGCGTCCCGCACCTCGGCCTCGACGGATTCGAATGCGGGGATTCGTGCGGGCTCGAACGAGTCCACCCACACGAGGTGCCAGCCGTAGCCCGACTCGACGGGCCCCTGCCAAGATCCGGTGGGCAGGTGGGGCAACGTCGTGGAAAACGATTTCCCGAACAGGGACGTCACCCGAGCGATCGAACGATCGTGGAAGACGTCCTCGAACATGAAGGGGTCCGCGGGGGACAGCTCGGCGCCCGGGGAGCGCGCCGAGCCGCGTAGCCGTGCGAGCGCCCGCTCGGCCTCGTCCCGCGCGCGCTGTCCGTGGCGGTCGGGGGAGTAGTAGAGGTGCCGAAAGCTCACGCGGGCCGGCTCTGCAAACCGCTCGGCGTTGTCGCGGAACCAGACTCGGAGCTCCGCGCTCGTCGGCTCGGGCACCGCGGGGAGGTCTTCGGCGAGAAAGGCCATCTTCTGCGCCAGACGACGTCTCACGATGGTGTCGCCCCTGTCGAGGCCAAGCGCCAGAGCCTCCCGGTACAGGATCTCCTCGCGGACGCGGTGCTCCACCAGGTCCTGCAGCTCCGCGGAGGTCGGAGCCGGCCGTCCCTGGGCGAGCCAGGAGAGGGTCAGCTGGCGCAGATCGCCATCGGTGAGCACGATCTCGCGGGACCCGAAGGGTGTCCCGACCTCGGGGTGTAGGGCTTGGTAGCCAGCGAAGAGGAAGAACCCCACCAGGAGAAACCGGAGGAGAGGCTCTCGGGCCCAAGCGCGGAACAGCTCCAGACGGGGACGGGTCGTCAAAACTTCACGCGCACGCTCACACCGGCTTGATTCGCCCAAGCCGGGTCGTAGTCACCGTTGAGCACGACCGAGCCCACCGGTGGCAAAGCCACGTCGTCGAACTCGAGTCCGGCGAACCACAGGAACTGGTAGCTGAGGCTGATCTCCAGGTATTCCTTCGGCCGCGCCTGGAGACCGACCGAGAAGCGGTACTGTTCGCTGGTCGGAATGTCGGGGAGGAGCCGGCTCGACTTCACGGGGGAGCTGTCGTAGCCGAAGCCTCCCTGGAGGGTCAGTCTCGCGCTGTGCGTGTACTGGACGCCCGCTCCCAGGCGCCAGGTGTCTCGCCAACCCCGGCGCTGTGTTCCGGCGACGGGCCCGAGCTGGATCGGGATGTTGCTGAACTCGCTCCAGTCGGTCCAACCGGCGTCCGCCAGCAACGCCCACCTGTCGGTGAGCTCCTGGTACAAGCTCACGTTCACTCCTTGCGGGAACGTGAAGTCGGTGTCGATGAGCGCGGTCGCGCCGATCGGGAGTTCGATATCGCCTTCGGTGTCGGCCTCGATCTCGGTCCGGTAGTAGACGCCGATCCGCGTTCCCTCCAGGGGCTTGACGAGCGCGCTGAAGGTCCCGCCGACGCTCCAGTCGTCTGCGTCGTCGATCTTCGCTGTGGGTTCGCCCGGGAGGAACGTCGCCCGGACACGCTGTGTGTAGGTCGTGTACAGGATCGCGGGACCCGCGCCGAGGGAGAGCCAATCCGTCACGGCGTAGGCAAAGCTCGGTTGAATCAGGAACGCGACGAGCGACGCGTCGGCGACGTAGTTGCGACCGGTCCAGTTGGTGTCGTAGTCGACGTCTCCGCCATAGAGCGCCGTGGACGCCATCCCGAAGCGGATGCCGTAGGGCAGTTCCGTGACGAAGTGGCCGCCCAGGAGAGGGGCGAACCCGCTGGCGTTTCCACCGCCTCGAATCACGGGGTCCGGAGTCACGGTGCCGGAATCGAGATCGGGATTGAGGTCGCCCCAGCTGCCGATCACCCCCAACAACAGCTCGTGCCCCTCGAGCTCGGTCATCCCGGCGGGATTCCAGAACGCCGTCGACGCATCCTGGGCACGGGCGCCGGCCCCGGCCGAAGCGCGTCCGAGGTCGGGCGATCCGATCTCGTAGAGACAGATCGCACCGCATTGCGCCTGCGCCCCGGACGGCGAAAAGACGCCGACCAGCGCGGCGACCCCGACCAGCAGGGCGGCGTGGGGGGTTCGGGGTCGTCGCTTGGGCCAAGGATCCCGCCGCCGGCAACCCGTCCGCGATCCAGCCATGGTCTCCCTCCTCGCAGCACGGTCGCGCCGGGTTGCGGCGCGGGAGAAGTCTCTCGAAGCCTTCGCGACACCGCTTGTCAGTTCGCGCCGTGGCAGTACAGTTTGCGTTGGGCCCACCAAGGAGCGGGCGGCCGGAGGGAGTCTTGGAACCGATCCCGATGGTTTCGTTGGCGTCGATTGATCGCCTCATGTCGTTCCGCACGGCGGTGCGCGACGGTCTGCACCTCGCGAATCCCTCACCGCACCGCGAAGCGCCGATCCCGCTCGGGTTTGCGGGCCTCCTGCTCGAAGACCTCGCCATCGCCACCGGGGACGAGGGCGCTGGGCTCCGAGTCGGCGAGGCCTCGCGTT
>JANQRO010000024.1 GCA_028284525.1 Myxococcota bacterium
TACATAAAATATAATAGAATCAGTTTATATAAAAGATCTACCAAATAGAAAAAAAATGGCAATATGAGATAACAATTCACCGAAATGAGTAAAAACGAACAATACTTGAAGATATATATCTGACAATGGCATGCATAAACAAGATAAGATAGGTATTTTACATTTTTATTTGTGATCTAAATTGCTGGACAGAGTGTGCAAATTTAGTAGACGACGGTAAACTGTTCCATATATGCGCAATAATATAAAAAACCGAGTTGTGTCTGAAAATATTATTATAAGATTGTTGTAAAACATTAATTCCACTACCTCGTAGGTCGTAGTTAGTAACCCTGGGCGTATAGATACAATTTACAGGAGATAGAACTGTAACAAAACCTTAGTATACGTTAAGAAAGCGCTTCTGTGCGTCGTTAAACTGTTTCCAATTTTCGGCCTCTACGACAGATGTATAATGCAATGAACACTTAATTGACCTCTCCCCACTGGGGCTTTCCTGGGCCAATGAAACAAACCATTGAAATAAACTGAACAGGTTACGTTAAGAATCCCAACTGGCAGGAGGCAGACCAGTTGGCTATGTACAAGTGCAGCCGAGGAGTTGAACCTGGGACTACCTGGAACAAATCCAGCTGATGGTTAGGGTGGGACTTGAACTCAGGATATCTGGATCTCAAGTTCGGCGGCCTAACCACTTGGCCACACTGCCTCAGTAGAGACTACAGATCTCAGTAGGCTTTTATATTGTTGCACCATACGCACTGAGAAGGAATACTTGAAAGAATAATTACCCTGATATCGTGTTTAACTTGTAATTGTGATTTGCACGAGTGATCTTGCATTTAGAAAACTCAAAGAAAGCTCTGAAATAACTCAGCTCGCGCGAGAAAATGTTTTCCGTGCATCACCTGAAATAGTCCATAAACCTCCACCATCCAAGAAACTGCCAAAGTCTGTGAGATCTCAGAGTTCTTGCCTGCTTTCCCAGCTTTCAAAAATGACATGGCTTGTTGGCTTTCATAAAGTTCACTTTTCCTTGATTTTGCTATATTGTTGTGCAAATTATGTAAGACAAACCTCCAAGGTATTGCATAGCACCCAATTCTTTCTCTGATAAGAATAATTGATAATTTTTAGCCTGTTAAGTGGGCAGGATTTTTTTTTGCTGTATAATACCATTCTATCAGCAAGCGTAGTGGACAACAATTAATGTAGCTGAACTTCGTGACAGTCGTGGAAAGTGCTTGACTGCGTGTAAGGGAATTTTTGCTTAAAACATTACTATAATACTTTTCGTGAATTGCAGAGTTATCTCTCCGTCGTAAAGCTCTTTTAAAACACCTTTTTCGGAGAAATCTTCGTTTGGCCTTGGAAAGACATATGCCTTCAATTCTTCTCTGATACTTTCTTGGTTGACCATAATCTTCGATAGCTTAATCCTTACTTCTTCAATCATCGCTACGAGGTCATCTGTTGCCAGGGACTTCCTTCTTCCTGATCGGGAACTTCCGCAGACTTTTTAACCAATGTTTCTTGAACCAAATCCTTTTGTTTTATTGTCTTGTGCACTTCTTATAATTGACTTCGACCTCTTCTAACTGAAAACAAAAATTGCCTGAGGTTAAATCAGCGCTTTCATTTCATATTTGATATGAGTTAGTTTTCCGTAAATCTATTGCACTGGCTCAATGTGCAAGTAAACATCATAGTAGAGGATATTCACACCAACGTACCAGACATGTTTAATAAAACTCGGTTTAACAAAAGAAAACCAGTGCAAAAAAAAGTGTGGGACGGGTTTTTACAAAAGACTCACGAAAGTTTTCATTTATATGCGTTGATCAGTACTAAATTTGAGCTTGACAAAAATCATAGCGCACCATTTGGCGTGAAGACAACTTGAAACCATGCTTAACTAAACAGCTTTTAAACATGTTTAAGCTTTGGTGTGAACAACGCATTATAGTGACAAGGCACTCGAAAGCAAGAAGAATGGGAGTAAACAGCGTCTAAAGGTTTGACTTAATTCAAGCTCAGAAACTGTACAGAATAAACGATTGATACTCACATCATCTTCAGCCTCTACAAAGTCCCTTCTTATGTCTTCATCGGTTTCTAAAGCATCGAGAATCGCTTCGAAATCGTCTCCAAATATAAGTTCTTGTGTCGTCCACCATCTTTGTTTTGGAGGTGTGCACGGTCAGGGTAACGTGAAGCTACGGTTCAATATCAAACCGAAAACACAAAGCCGGTCCACTTTCAGTTCGAAATCTGTTGATTTGATTAGTTTAGATAACCGTTGAGAAAGAGCAGATGGAATTGTCCCTTGATTTCGAAACAGAAATTACTCGAGCAAAGTGGTATAAAGAAGATTTGGAAAAGGGAGAATGGTCCGAGAAAGGCAATTATCCCGGTTTCATCGCTTGGACCAAATCCTTCCCAGACGAAGAAGTCCCTGTCAAGGTTCTCTTCAAGTTTGACTTGGCAATGCCTGCCGAATATGTGCTGAAAATGCTGGATCCCTCGACCTACGACACTCGCCCGGGGTCGACAATCGACAGGTCCTCGAGATCAGCAACGTGGCCGGCCATCCCCTGGAGCTCATCCACGGGGTCCGTCTCTGTCAGATCGTGCTGATGCGCACCGAGGGCCGCGCGGTCTACCGCGGCCGCTTCGCGACCCAGGAACGCCCCTAGACGGTGCGCGCCGTCGTGCAACGGGTGCAGCGGGCGGAGGTCCGCGTCGCCGGCGAGCGGGTCGGCGCGATCGGGCCCGGGCTGCTGGCGCTGGTGGGCGTGGGACGCGACGACGACCTCGAGAGCGCCGAGCTGCTGGCGTCCAAGCTCGTGCAGATGCGGGTGTTTCCCGACGAGGGCGGCAAGATGAACCGGAGCCTGCTGGAGAGTGGGGGGGAGCTGGTGCTCGTGTCCCAGTTCACCCTCTACGGCGACCTCCGCAAGGGCCTGCGCCCCTCGTTCGGCGCCTCCGCCCCCGCGCCCGTGGCCGCGCCGCTCTTCGACGCCCTCGTCGGCGCGGCGCGGCGCGCCGGTGTCCGGGTGGAGACGGGGCGCTTCGGCGCGGAGATGGAGGTCGAGCTGGTCGGCGCCGGCCCCGTCACGCTGCTGGTCGACACGCAACGGACCTTCTAGGGGCCGCCCGTCGGAGCGCCGAGGGCCCTGTTGACCGCAGCGCCTCCACACGATCGCACGGGTCGACGGGAGCACCGGTCTCGCGTTCGGCCGGCATGCGGGGGCGACACGACCCGGCGTCGCAGGAGAAATCGCCGAGCGGTGACAAAACGCCCCCGAGCGGACCTTGCAGCGCGGGGGGCGCGGGGCAAACTCCGTTTGTGGGGGACCGAGCGCGCCGGGGGGCGCGCTCCATTGAGAGGGAACACCGTGATCGACATGTACGAGACGGGCCGGGCGCCGCGAGCGCGCCGGTCGACCCAGTGGTGGGCCGCCGTGGCGGCCGTAGCGCTGCTGGCGGGCTCCTCGGCCCAGGCCGAGGAGGAACGAGTGGGCAGCGAGGCCGGGATGGGCGCGGCGTCGGCGGCGGCGACGCTGCTCTACGGGCCGGCGAAGTTGATCTACGCCGGCGGGGGCGGTCTGGTGGCCGGGATGGCCTACGTGGTGTCGGGTGGAGACAAGCAGGTCTCGAAGCCGATCCTCGATGCGTCGATGCGCGGCGACTACGTCGTCACGCCGGAGCATCTGAACGGCACGCGCCAGATCGAGTTCGTCGGCCGCAACCCCGAAGCCCGGGAGCTGCGGGAGCAGACCGAGGCCTGGGAAGACGTCAACTCCGAAACCGAAGCCGAGATGCCCACGTACCAGTCCGAAGACGAGGAGTACGGGCCTTGGCAGGCGCCGGAAGGCGAGGGCAAGGACTCCGCCTGGGAGTCACCCGAGGCCGAGGGCAAGGACTCCGCCTGGGTCCAGCGCTAGCCGAGATCCGGCCGCTGCGCTGCCCGAGGCAGCAGAGCCGCAGCGGCCGGATATGCTAGCTCCATGACCGAACTGGGGGTCGCCTCCCTGCTGACCGCGTTCGCGGCCGGCACGCTCTCCGTGTTGTCGCCGTGCGTCATGCCCTTGATGCCGGCGTATCTGTCCTTGGTCTCCGGGATGTCGCTCGACGAGCTTCGCGATCCGGAGGCCAGCGCGTCGTCCCGGAGCCGGGTGCTGATCGGCGCGTCGGCGTTCATCCTCGGCTTCTCCGCCGTCTTCGTGCTGCTGGGCGCCTCCGCCTCCGCCATCGGACCGCTGCTTCGCACCTGGCACATCGACCTCGGCGGCTTCCGCGTTGGCGTCGCCCAGCTCGCCGGCGTGCTGATCTTCGCGATGGGGCTCCACGTCACCGGCTGGCTCCGCATCCCGTGGCTCGACCGCGAGCAGCGTTTCGAGGTGGCGTCCGTCGCCGGTCCGGCAGGCGCCGCGCTCGTGGGCGCCGCCTTCGCCTTCGGCTGGACCCCGTGCATCGGACCGATCCTCGGCGGGATCCTCACTCTCGCCGGCTCTCGCGACACCGTGGGCGACGGCGTGTTGCTCCTGGCCACCTACTCCCTGGGACTCGGCGTGCCCTTCTTCGCGGCGGCGTGGAGTCTCGAGGTGTTCCTGCGCGCCTTCGCATCGGTACGCCGGCACTTCCACCGTCTCGAACTCGTTTCGGGCATCGTGCTGATGGGCGTCGGACTCCTGGTGATGACGAATCAGCTCACCCGCCTCTACGGCTACTTCGCGTTTCTCGAGCGCTGGGTGATCACCCTCGAGGAAACGTTGCTGTGAGGCGCTCCCGCCGCCTCGGCACCGCCCTCCTGGTGGCGTCCGGGCTCGCTGTCATCGCGGGGTGCGATGCGCCCGAGCCCGGAGCGCCCGGCCCGGCCGCCCCCGAGTTTCGGCTGGAAGAGCTTGCAGGTGGCGAGCTCTCCCTCGAGGACTTTCGAGGCAAGACGTTGGTCCTCGACTTCTGGGCGACCTGGTGCGTCCCGTGTCTCGCCCAGATTCCGGTCCTCAATGCCTACGCCGAGGCGCACGCCGAGGAGGTCGCCGTGGTCGGCGTCTCGGTGGATGCCGAGGGGCGCGCCGCGGTCGAAGCGTTCATCGAGCAGGTCCCGATCGACTACCCGGTGGTCTTCGGGGACGAGGCCCTCGCCCGCAGCTACGGGGCCCCGGGGTTTCCTGCCCTCGCCGTCGTGGACGCAGAGGGCCGGATCGACTCGCTTCATGTCGGGTTGATCACGACCGACGATCTCGAGGCCGCGGTGGCGGCGGCGCGCGACGAAGCCGGCCCCCCTTAGGCTCAGGGCCGAGCAGAATCGCTCAAGCCACACGCAGAATCGGTCGAAGCACCTCGTCGTAGGGGAACAAACGGGTCCCCACCGGGACGCGGCGATCGACCGCGCCCCGGACCGGTTGCAGCGGCGGGAGCGCGACGCGGCGATGGCCTCGAAATCGGGACAGGGCGGAGCGGACCACGCCGAGCGCGAATTCGCCGTCGGCGAGGTGCTCTACGAGGCCGGCGACGCGCCCAGCGGCGCCTACTTCATCCGGAGCGGCGAGCTCGACCTGTTGAGCCCTGGGCCGGCGGATCTGCTCCGGCTCACCGACCGCCTGGGACCCGGGAGCTGCGCCGGGGGGGTCGACGTCCTCACCGGGCGGACCCGGGTCGTGCAGGCGCGAGCCGCGTCCGAGCTCCGCGCGGTGGAGGTCGCCGCGGAGACCTTCCGCACCATGTGCTCCGAACGACCCGGGATCGCGCTGCGGATCCTCGAACAGGAGGCGCAGCGCAGCGACGACCTCGAGCGCCGCCTCGGCGCGATCGGGGCCGATGATCTGGTGCGCCCGATCGTCTTCGCCCTTCTCGCCCGGGCGGAGGCCGCGGAGCGCGGCGTGCGTGTCGTGACGACCCTGCGCGAGCTCTCGGCCCAGTCCGGCCTCTCGCTGCGCGAGACCCACCGGGGGCTCCAGCAGCTCTTCGAAGCCAAGCAGGTCCGTCTCCACGACGACGCGCTCTGGATCCCCGAGCCCGACACGCTGCGCGGCCAGCTGGACGGCACCCCCCTCGGCGACGCCATCGCTCCTTAGTCGGCGGATTCCCTCGGCAAACGCCGTCCCGATCCCGTCGCGCGTGTTGGCCCCCCGGGACCCCTGAGTTAGCTTGCCGATCCGCCGCGAGCGCGCCCGCGACCGCGGACGGAGCCCCCCCGCGAGGGCGCGGCGGGGTGGATCCGGGAGGACAGGGCTTGCTGGTCCGCGAGGCGATCGCGCGTGTCGACGGCGACGCAGTGTGGCGGCCGGCGGGCGCGTCGACCCGCACGCGGGTCCTCGCCGCCCTGCTCGGCGTCGCTGTGTTGGGCGGCAGCGCCGCTCCCGCCCGCGCCCAAGGCGAGTCGCCCGGGGTGAACCCCGACTCGGGGTTCGTCCTCCGGGCCGACGAGCTCGAGCTCCGCAGCGGCGACCGCGTCTATCTGGCGCGGGGCAACGTCGAGGTCGAGCAGGAGGGCCGGCTGCTCACCGCCGACCGCGTGATGTTCGACGACAACACCCGCCTCGGGGTCGCCACCGGCAACGTGCGCGTCTCCGAGGACGGCGACGTGCTCGAGTCGACCTTCCTCCAGTTCGACGTCGACTCGTTGCGCGGCACCGTGTTCCAGGGCGAGCTGGTCGCCGCCAACGCGGCCTACACGCTGACCGGGAGCGAGATCCAGAAGACCGGGAACAAGACCTACGTCGTCGACGACGCCCGCTTCACCACCTGTGATTGTCCCGAAGAGTCCGACCGCGACCCCTGGGCGCTGCGCTCGGGCAACGCCGACCTCGAGCTCGACGGCTACGCCGTGGCGACCAACAACAAGGTCGACGTCCTCGGGGTGCCCTTGATGTGGTTTCCCTGGTTCTTCTACCCGCTCAAAGAGGAGCGGACGACCGGGTTCCTCGCGCCGGAGGCCGGGCGGTCGAGCCGCGGCGGCATCGTCGGCACGCTGCCCTTCTTCTGGGCGGTGCGCGACAACGTGAATCTGACCCTCATTCCGGAGTACCAGAGCCGGCGCGGTTTCAAGCCCGCCGCCGAGGTGGAGTACGTCACCGGGCAGCGCTCCTACGGCGAGCTCTACGGGATGTGGATCCACGACAGCGACATCGATCCGGAGGACAACCCCGACGAGAACTTCGACAAGGATCGCTGGGGGGCGCGCTCGCTCCAGCTCCACGATCTTCCCGCCGGCTTCCGTCTCCACATCGAGACCGCTCTCACCTCCGACAACAACGTCCCCTTCGACTTCAACGACTTCTCGGCCTACCGGCTCGAGCGCTATCTGCACTCGCGGGGCTTCGTCGCGGGGGGCTACGGCGGCGCGGGGGGGCGGCTGCTCGGCAACCTCGGGGTCGAGCTCTCGGACGACCTGCAGAGCCCCGACCGCGACGACCGCGACGATTTCATGCTGCAGCGGCTCCCCTCCCTCGAGCTCAACCTGCTGAGCGGGGAGCTCCCGGGTCTCACGGGGCTGATCGCGAGTGGCCGGATGGAGTACACCTACTTCCAGCCCTACCGCGACCCCGACGACATCTTCGACACGCCCTGGCTGGTGGACGACCGCTTCTACGATACCGGCCAGGACGCGATCCCGGACGGCAAGGAGCGCAACGCCGACGGGCAACGGGTGTCCTTCGACATCAACCGCGACAACGGGATCAGCGAGTTCGACGGCGCCTTCCAGGAGGGGGAACCCCTCGCCGACGACGGCCACCGGATCCTGGTGAACCCGCGGCTCTCGTATCCGGTGCACTGGGAGTTCCTCCACTTCGTCCCGGAGATCGCCTACCACGGCACCTTCTACTCGTCGGACAGCGACGGGTCGGAGCTGCGTCACCTGATGACGGCCAAGGCGGACCTGCGCGCCCAGTTCACCCGCACGATCCCGTGGATCTTCTCGGGGGACGAGGCGGAGCACCTCCTCGAGCCCTTCCTCGGCTACGCCTTCGTCACCGACACCGGGCAGAGCGACAATCCGCTCTTCGTGCCCCGCACCGCCGTGCCCCAGACGCGGCTGCGTCACGTCCAGACCGACAACCTCGTCCGCGACGACGCCGACCGCATCGACGAGGTGAACTCGGTGTTCTTCGGTGTGCAGAACCGCTTCCTGCAGCCGAATACCCGTCGCGAGATCTCCGAGATCGCCGTCTCCGCCGAGTACAGCGCGGCCGACAGCGAGTTCCCCTCGATCGTCGTGCAGGGCGACGCGGCGCCGGGCAGCGGAATCAGCGCGCGCTACCACGCCGTCTACGAGCCCGAGGACACGAGGATCTCGGAGGGGCTCTTCCACTTCACGTGGGCCAGCAAGAGCGGGCACTCGGTGGTCCTGCGTTACCGCTACGTGCGACAGATCCCGCAGGTCTTCGAGGACTTCCTCTTCGACGACAACCGCTTCGACGAGTTCGAGGACGACTTCAGGCGCATCAACCAGGTCGGAGGAAGCATCTACCTGCGCTTCTCGGACAGCTGGCGCGCCTCCTACACCGGGAACTACAGCTTCGAGAACGCGCTCTCGCTGCGCAACGTGGCCGGGCTCGAGTACGTCTCGCGCTGCAGGTGCTGGGCGATCCGCTTCGAGGCGACCCACCAGCGCCAACGCGGGTTCGACTTCGGCGTCCAGTACCAGCTCTTGGGTCTCGGAGACGTGAAGGATCGGCCCTTCGCGGGAGCCGGCAACAACCCCTTCGCGAGACGATGAGCCCGCGATGAGCCTGCGCGAGGCGCTCGACGTCGCGGCCTCCGGCAACGAGGTCCCCGGGCCGATGCTCGAGGCGGCCTTTGGCGAGATCATGGACGGCCAGGCCGATCCCCTGGTGGCCGCGGGGTTGCTGGTGGCGCTCCGGACCAAGGGGGAGACCGTCGGCGAGCTCGTCGCCGCGGCGCGGGCGATGCGCGCCCGGGCCGCCCACGCGCCGATCCCGCCCGGCAAGGCGATCGACACCTGTGGCACGGGCGGCGATGGGCTCCACACGTTCAACATCTCGACCACCGCGGCCTTCGTGGCCGCCGGCGCCGGTGTGCCCGTCGCGAAGCACGGCAACCGCGCGGCGTCGAGCCGCAGCGGGAGCTTCGACGTCCTCCAGGCCCTGGGGGTCGAGCCCGACCTCGCCGTCGACGACGCGGCCCGGGTCTTCGAACGGATCGGAATCTCCTTCTTCTACGCCCGTCGCGCCCATCCGGCGATGCGTCATCTCGCCCCGATCCGCGAGGCCCTGCGGATGCGGACGGTGATGAACTGTCTCGGCCCCCTGCTCAATCCCCTCGGCGTCGCGCGACAGCTGGTCGGCGTCTACGACGGCGCCCTGGTCGAGACGATCGCGCAGGCCCTCAGCGCCCTCGGTGCCGAGCGGGCGCTGGTGGTGCACGGCGAGGACGGCCTCGACGAGCTCAGCACCACCGCCGCCACCCAGGTGGCTCGACTCGAGGGCGGTCGGGTCCAGGTCGAGCGGGTGGAGCCCGAGCACTACGGGCTTCCCCGGGCCGCGTTGGAACAGCTCCGCGGCGGCGACGCCGCTCGCAACGCGGAGATGCTGCGCGGGGTGCTGGGCGGGGAGGCCGGGGCACCCCGCGATATCGTCCTGCTCAACGCCGGCGCAGCACTCTGGGTGGCCGGCGCGGTCGACGAGCTCGGCGCCGGGATCGCGGCCGCCCGGGAGAGCATCGACACGGGAGCGGCGCGCGCGAAACTCGACGCCATGATCGAGGAGACCCGGAGGGTTGCGTGAGCGGCATCCTCGCTGACATCCTGGACCGCAAACGCCGCGAGGTCGACGCCGCGATCGGCCGGGAGGACCCCGCCGCGCTCGCCGCCCGCGCGGCGCGGCGCAGCGACCCGACCCGCGGGTTCCGCGCCGCCTTGATCGGTGGGGAGGCGCCGCGGGTGATCGCCGAGCTCAAGCGCCGCTCCCCGAGCAAGGGCGAGATTCGCCCTGGCTTCGAGCCGGTGGCTTGCGCCCGTGCCTACGCCGAGGGCGGCGCCGCCGCGATCTCGGTGCTGACCGACGCCCACTACTTCGGGGGCGATCTCGCCTACCTCGACGCCGTGCGCGCGGCGGTGCCGCTTCCACTGCTGCGCAAGGACTTCGTGATCGACCCCTACCAGGTCGACGAGGCCCGCGCCGCCGGCGCCGACGCCGTGCTCCTGATCGTGCGCGCCCTCGACCCCGAGACCTTGCGGGCACTCCGCGAGCGCGCCGCGGCTCAGGGCCTCGACGCCCTCGTCGAAGTGCACGACGAGGAGGAGCTCGAGATCGCCCTCGATGCGGGGGCCGACCTGGTCGGGGTCAACAACCGCGATCTGCGCACCTTCAAGACCGATCTCGCCGTCACCGAACGTCTGGCCCCGCGCCTCGCCGCGGCGGGTGTCGCGGTCGTGGGCGAGAGTGGCATCTTCACCCGCGACCAGATCCGCCGACTCGAGAGCGCCGGCGCCCACGCCGTCCTGGTCGGCGAGGCCCTGATGCGCCAGCCCGACGTCGCCCGGGCGTTGCGCGTGTTGCGGGGGGTCGCATGAGCCCGCGAGCGCTTGGGGGCGCTGGATGAGCGTGCGGGTCAAGATCTGTGCGGTGACGACGCCGGACGACGCGGCGGCCGCGGTCGACGCCGGCGCCGACCTGATCGGATTGAACTTCGTGCCGGGAACGCCCCGCGTCCTCACCCTCCGCGAAGCCGAAGCCATCAGCGACCGCGTGGCGGGCAGCGTCGAGCGGGTCGCCGTGTTCCGCGACGCCAACACCCACGACATCGACCGCGTGCTGCGACGCGTCGACCTCGAACGGGTGCAGCTCCACGGGAGCGAGACCCCGGAGGAGGTCGATGAGGTCGACCTCCCGACGATCAAGGCGCTGCGCGGGGTGGACCACGAGGCCGCCGAGGCCTACCCCGGCTCGCTGCTGCTCCTCGACCACCCCACCGAGGAGGCCGGCAGCGGTCAGGCCTGGGCGTGGTCGGAGGCGGGTGTCCTGATCGAGGAGGGGTTCGACGTGATCCTGGCCGGCGGGCTCTCACCGGAGAACGTCGGAGAGGCCCTGCGCAGCGTGGGCGACCTGCTTCCCTGGGGTGTCGACGTGGCCAGTGGGGTCGAAGCGGAGAAACGGGTGAAGTCGATCGAGAAGATGCGGGCCTTCGTCAAAGCGGTACGCGACGCCGAGGACGCGTCGTGAGCGCGGAGGCGGCTCCGGGCCGCTTCGGACCCTACGGGGGGCGCTACGTCCCCGAGACCCTGATCGCCGCGATCGACGAGCTCGAAGCGGCGCGCCAGGACGTGCTGTCGCGGCCGGCGTTCCGCGAAGAGCTCGACCGCCTGCTCCACCACTACGCCGGGCGCCCGACCCCGTTGCTCTTCGCCGAGCGCATGAGCGAGGAGCTGGGCGCGAGGATCTATCTGAAGCGCGAAGATCTGGCCCACACCGGGGCGCACAAGATCAACAACGTGCTCGGCCAGTGTCTGCTCGCCCGTCACATGGGCAAGGGCCGCGTGATCGCCGAGACCGGTGCGGGCCAGCACGGGGTGGCGACCGCCACCGCGTGCGCGCTCCTCGGTCTCGAGTGCGCGGTGTACATGGGCGCCGAGGACGTCGAGCGGCAGGCGCCCAACGTGTTTCGCATGGAGCTTCTCGGGGCCACGGTCCACCCGGTCGAGAGCGGCTCCCGCACCCTGAAGGACGCCATCAACGAGGCGATGCGCGACTGGGTGACGAACGTCCGCACCACCTACTACTGCATCGGATCCGTGATGGGGCCCCACCCCTACCCGACCCTGGTGCGCGACTTCCAGCGGGTCATCGGCGTCGAGGCACGGGCGCAGATCCTCGATGCGGAGGGCAGGCTCCCCGACGAGCTCGTCGCGTGTGTGGGGGGCGGCTCGAACGCCATCGGGCTCTTTCACCCCTTTCTCGACGACGCCGGGGTGGGCATGATCGGTGTCGAGCCGGCGGGGGAGGGTCTCGAAAGCGGACGTCACGGTGCCACCTTGTGCGCCGGGGTTCCGGGCGTGCTCCACGGACAACGCACGGTCGTGCTGGCCGACGACGACGGACAGATCTTTCCCGCCCACTCGATCTCGGCCGGGCTCGATTACCCGGGCGTGGGGCCCGAGCACGCCTGGCTGCGCGACAGTGGCCGGGCCCGGTACGTCTCGGTGACCGATGCCGAGGCCCTCGAGGCCTTTCAGTACCTGTGTCGCACGATGGGGATCGTCCCGGCCCTCGAAAGCGCACACGCCATCGCGTACGCGCGGCAGCTCGCCCCCACCCTCGGCTCCGACGCCGTCGTGCTGATCAACCTCTCGGGGCGCGGCGACAAGGACGCGCCGACGGTGCGCGACCTCCTGCGCGGAGACGGGCCCGCCGCGTGAACCGTCTCGCCGCGACCTTCGAGCGTCTGGCCGAACGCGGGGAGTGCGCCCTGGTGCC
>JANQRO010000030.1 GCA_028284525.1 Myxococcota bacterium
TCCGGGTGCTGCGGCCGGCGGAGACGGGACGGGGGTGGCTCCCGAGGGCGCCGAAGCCGCAGCACCCAGCCCTTGAGGACTTCGTCGCAAAGTCGAGGAGCAACGCGGCGTGGTCGCTGAGCCCGCTCGCGCGACCGCCGGCCCAGCGGTACAACGCGCCGCGCAGGGCCCCGCGCAACGAGGGACTCACGAAGCCCTGGTCGAGGCGGAAGCCGTTGCCGCCGTTGGGCGAGTACCAGGTGTAGGCACGCGTGTGCGGGGCGAGGACCCGGAAGGCGTCGCGATACCCAGAGCCCTCGAGGCCCGCGAAGAATCGTCTCTCGGCGGACCCGAAGCAGGGCACCTCCTCGTCGACCTCGGGGAGCCCGGAGTTGGTGTCGCCCACCAGGAGGGCCGGGTGACGCCGCCAGCGACGCGCCACCCCGACGACGGCGTCGTGGACGGCGCCCTTGCGGCCAGAGACGCGACACGGGATGTGGAGCGCGCCGAGCCGCAGCGGTAGGGGGCCGTCGACGCGGACCGGGAGCCAGCGCTCGGGCTCGTCGGCGTCGAAGGGAGTCGGGAGCCGTCGCAGCGGCCAGCGCGAGGCGACCAGCAGCGCGTTGGCCGCCGGCCGTTCGCGACACACGCTGACACGCTGGTGCGGGAGGCCCGCGCTCGCGAGCGCCGCGGCGATGGTGCCGCTCGGGGGCGTGCCGCGGAACTCGGAGAGGACGACGACGTCGGGTCCCCAGGCGAGAAGCGCCCCGGCGATGCCCTCCGCTCGCACGCCGCCCCCGGCCCGGATGTTCCACGCCACCACGCGCACGGCGCGAGTCTACTCCACGGCCTCGCCGCTCGTTCTTCGCAGCTCGTTCCGGACCCCCGCAACCAGGCGACACGGCCCCCGCTTCGAGTAGCCTTTCCCGCGGAGACACCGTGGCAGACGCCGAGCACTGGATCCGCAGCCTCGATCTCGCCCCCCACCCAGAAGGCGGGTGGTACCGGGAGATCTACCGCAGCGCCGAGTCGCTGCCGGCCGCCGCCCTGCCGCCGCGTTTCGGGGGCGAGCGCCGTTTCTCGACGGCGATCTACTACCTCCTCGACACGTCCAGCTTCTCGGCCTTTCACCGGATCCACCAGGACGAGGTGTGGCACCTCTACGACGGGGGGCCGCTGACGATCCACACCATCGACGCCGCCGGCGTCTACGCCACCCACGAGGTCGCGCCGGTCACCGTGGTGCCGGCGGGCGTGCTCTTCGGCGCCACCACCCCCGGCTACGCCCTGGCGGGCTGTACCGTCGCGCCCGGCTTCGAGTTCGCGGACTTCGAGATGCCGGGACGCGCAGCGCTCCTCGAGAGCTACCCCCAGCACCGGGCCATCATCGAGCGACTCACCCGCCCGGCCTGAGCCACGACGCAGACGCTACAGGTCGGCGAAGGGCGAGACGTCGAAGAGGCGCTCGACGTCGCGGTACACCGACCCGCCCAGGTGCTCGCGCACCCGCGCGCCGAAGGCGGGCACACCGCGCAGGGTGTGGGACACCCGCAGCCGGGTGCCGTCGGTGCCGTGCAGGACGAACCACATCATGCTGGGCGAGTAGGTGATCCGATCGACGAGGTGCCAACCGAGCCGTCGCTCGCCGCGCCACACCGAATCGACCGCGATGCCGGCGCTCGACACCTCGACCCGGGTGCGCGCCGTCTCGAGGTAGCCGAGAGCGCAGAGCAGCGCGAAGCCACCGAAGATCGTCACCGGGACGCCGTCGCTCCCGGGCGGGTCCCACTGGGAAGGCGGGTCGATGGCGTAGATCGCCCCGAGCACCCCGAGCATCCCGAATCCCAGGACGACGAAGAGCCGGCGCCACACCGGGGCGTAGCGCAGCACGAGGACGTCCGGATGATCCCCCGTCTCCGCATCACCCGCGGTGCTGCGGCCGAGCCAGGCGAAGACGAGACCCAAGAGCGCCACCTCGATCCCCACGGCGAGCACGCGGATCCAGTCGACCGCCTCGAGCCGGGGATCCCCGACCACCGATTGCAGCCACTCCCACACCATGAAGCGTCATCGGCGGAACGCGGCGGGCGCTTGTGACGGAGCCCACGAGCCGGCCGCGGTGCGGGACCTGCGCTCAATCGCGGTGGCGTTGCCGGTGGATTGCACGCACCGCCGAGAAGGTGTCGGCCTGCTCCGGGGCCTTGTCGGGGCGGAAGCGCTTCACCCGGGCGAAGCGCAGCGCGAGCCCACCCGGGTACTGCGCGCTCGTCTGCACTTCGTCGAAAGCCACCTCCACCACCACTCGCGGAGCGACGAAGACCACGTGACCCTCGCGCGTCGTCTCGAGCTCGAGGAGCCGCTCGGTCTGCCAGCGAAGCATCGCGTCGGTGAGCCCCTTGAAGGTCTTGCCCAGCATGACGTACTGGCCGCTCGGCTCGTCCCGGGCGCCCAGGTGCAGGTTGCTGAGCCAGCCCCGGCGCCGGCCGTGACCCCACTCGGCGGCGAGGATCACGAGGTCGAGGCTGTGAGCCGGCTTCACCTTGCGCCACGCCTGCCCCCGGGCCCCCGCTTCGTAGGCGCTCGCCGGGTCCTTGGCCATCACGCCCTCGTGGCCGCCGTCCATCGCCTCGGTGAGAAACGCCGCGGCCGCCGCCCCGTCGTCGACCTCGCGGCGGGGCATGGCGTGGGATCCGACGGCGCGGTCCAACAGGGCGAGGCGCTCGCGCAACGGCCGCTCGAGCAGGTCCTCGCCGTCGCTGTGGAGACAGTCGAAGAAGAAGACCGAGAGCGGGAGTCGGTCGCGCAACGCATCGACGTCGCGCTTGCGGCCAAAGCGACGCATCGTCGTCTGGAAGGGATGGGGCCGCCCGCCCGTCTCGAGGGCGATCGCCTCACCGTCCAGGACCAAGCGGTCCGGTGACATCGCCCGCACCGCCTGGACGACCTCGGGCACGCTGGCCGTGACGTCGCGCAGCCGCCGCGAGAAGACGCGGACGTCGCGGCCCTCTTTGTGCACCTGCACCCGGGCGCCGTCCATCTTGAGGTCGAGAACGACGCGACCCAAGGCCGCGACGGTCTCCTCCACGTCGTCGGCCGGCTGGGCCAGCATCGATTGGATCGGCGTGCCGAGGGCCAGACGAAACCGCGCGAGCCCGGAGACCCCCTCGCCGCTCGCGGCTTCGGCGACCCGCGGCAGGTTGCCGCTTACCATGAACGCCCGGCGCACGTCGGTGGCGGGCACCGAGAAGGCCGCGGCGATCGCCTCGACCATCACCCCGTCGAGGGCGCCCTGGCGCAGCTCGCCGAGGAGCAGCATCACGAGGAAGCGCTGCTCCTCCGGCCGGGCCGCGGCGAAGAGGCTCGCTACGGCCCGCTTGCGCGCCGCAGCCGACCCGGCGCCGGCGATCGCCGCGACCCCGTCGAGCCTCGCGTCGACCGCCGCGACCTCGAGGGTCGCGGACCCCGCGGCGGGCACCCGCGAGGCCTCGCACAGCGCCGCCGGTCCGAGGCCGACCCGACCCTGTGGGAGCCGCCCCGAGAGGTACGCGACGGCCGTCGCGAGCTCCCTCGCTGGCGCGCTCGCGAAGGTCGCGAGACACGCCGCCAGGTGGTCGCGTTTCGCGTTGCGGCTGCGTGTCCCGGCGACGGCCTCGGAGGTGGCGACGAGCTCGGCCAACAGCATGGGCAGCGCCCGGCGCGGCGTCGAGCCCGCCTAGAAGAGCCCCTCGATCTGCCCCTTGGCATCGACCGTGATCGAGTTGGCGGCCGGCACCCGGGGGAGCCCGGGCATCGTCATGATGTCGCCGCAGATCACCACGATGAACTCCGCCCCGGCCGCGAGACGCACCTCGCGGATCGGAACGCGGTGGTGCGAGGGCGCGCCCAAGCGCTTCGGGTCGGTCGAGAAGCTGTACTGGGTCTTCGCCATGCACACCGGGAAGTGGCCGTAGCCCTCGCGCTCGAGACGCTCGAACTGATCGCGGACCTTCTTGTCGGCGACGATGTCGTCCGCCCCGTAGATCTGCTGCGCCACCGTGCGCACCTTCTCCCAGAGAGGCGGGTCGTCGTCGTAGAGCGGCGCGAACTGGCTGGGCGCGTCGCCGGTGAGCTCGACGACGCGGCGTGCGAGGGCCTCGGCCCCGGCGCCTCCATCCGCCCAGTGGGTGCACTCCACGGCCTCCGCCCCGGCCTCGGCCGCGGCCTCCCGGAGCGCGGCGGTCTCGGCCGGTGTATCCGCAGAGAAACCGTTCGTCGCGACCACGACCGGCACGCCGAAGCGCTTCACGTTGCGGATGTGGCGGGCGAGGTTCACGCAACCCTTGCGCACCGCATCGACGTTCTCGGTGCCGAGGTCGTCGAGGGCCACGCCTCCGTGCATCTTGAGGGCACGCACCGTGGCCACGATCACCGCGGCGGCGGGCTCGAGCCCGGCTTTGCGGCACTTGATGTCGAAGAACTTCTCGGCCCCCAGATCGGCGCCAAAACCGGCCTCGGTGACGACGTAGTCGGCCAGCCGCAGTCCGGTCTTGGTGGCGATCACCGAGCTGCAGCCGTGGGCGATGTTGGCGAAGGGCCCGCCGTGGATGATCGCCGGGTTGTTCTCGAGGGTCTGCACGAGGTTGGGCATCAGCGCGTCGCGCAGCAGCGTCGTCATCGCCCCGGCGGCTTCGAGATCCGCGGCGGTCACGGGCTCGCGCTTTCGCGACCGCCCCACCACGATGTTGCCGAGACGCCGTCGCA
>JANQRO010000033.1 GCA_028284525.1 Myxococcota bacterium
CGAGGAGGTGATCCGCGACGGCGACAACGGTCTCCTGTGCGCGCAGGGCGACGCCGCGAGCTTCGCCGACGCGTCAGCGGCTCTGGCGCAGGACGCCTCGCGGCGCGCGACGCTCGGTGCGGCGGCGCGCGCGGCGATGCTCGCCGAGCGCCGGTGGAGCCGCTGTGCCCCCGCGGCCGGTCGGCTCGTCGAGGCGGTGCTGCAAGACCGACGCGCTCCCGCCCGTCCGCGAGCGGGCGCCGCAGCGTGGCGGCGACTCGAGCGCATGGTCGATGCCCTCGAATGCGATGGCTTCGCGCGTTCGCTCGAGAAGATGGGAGAGCTCCGCTCGGCGGCGGACTTCGCCCAGCGCGCCGTCCGTCGGATGCCGGCGCGACCCGATCTGTGGCGACGCTGGGCGCGGATGGCGTGGAGGGCGCGTGGCGCGCCCGCGCTGGGCACGCCGGGCTGAGGGGGAGACGTGGGGTTGTTCAAGCGCCGCACGAAAGCGCGGATCAAGTGGCGCGGCGACACGATCGCGGTCGAGGAGGCGATCTCGCGCGAGCTCGAGACGGTCCGGGCCGCAACACCGGACAACCCGACGCTCCACGGGTTCAAAGTGTTCTCGCAGTGCGACGAGGACGGGATCCTCGCACACCTCCTCGCCCTGCTGCCGGAGGACTCGCGCACGAACACCTGTCTCGAGATCGGCTGTGGCTTCGGCCTCGAGAACAACACCCACCACCTCCTGCTCCAGGGCTTTCGCGGGGTCTGGGTCGACGCGGACGCGCAACACATCGAATCGATTCACGCGGCGCTCGGCGCTTCGCTCGACCATCCGGCGAGTCCACTCCGGGTCACCCAGTGCTTCGTCGACCGGGACAACATCAAGCCACTCGTCGCCGATAGCTGCGCGTTTCTCGGGACGGAAGAGGTCGATGTCTTCTCCCTCGACATCGACGGGAACGACCTGTGGGTGGCCGAGCGGGCCCTCGAATGCTTTCGCCCCGCGCTCGTCATCGTGGAGTACAACGCCAAGCTGCGACCTCCCTTGTCCCGCAGCGTCCGCTACGAGCCGCGCAGGGTGTGGGACGGTCGCGGCGACTACCAGGGCGCGTCGCTCAGCGCCTTTGTCGAGCACCTGGACGGCTATCGACTGGCCTGCTGTGGGATCTCCGGGGTCAACGCGTTCTTCGTCCGTCGTGACCTCGCGGAGTACGTGCCGTCGACCGGGTACTCCACGGAGCTGCTCTACCGCCCGATGCGGCATCCCTTCTGCGGGCGTCCCGGTGGGCACGAGCCGACCCTGGGCTGGCTTCGCGACGTTCTCGACGAGCGCGTCGCGGCCGCCGGCGGGTGAAGCGCGGCCGGTTTGGTAGGGTGACGAGCGGCCGGAGCCCCGAGGGCGAGGACAGGACGTGAACCAGCTGGCGGAACGCGCCACACGCAGAGTCTGGAAGACCCTGAGCCGACGCGGCTTGCAGCTCATGGTGTGGCTACCCGACGAGCGCAGACACGAGCTCGAACGCCGTCTGCGGGGCCGGGAGGAGCTCCGCCGTCTGCGCCGCGCCGACTTCGCGGTGGTCTCCCACCCGAAGAGCGGGCGCACCTGGCTCCGGGTGATGTTCTCCCGCTACTACCAGCTCAAGTACGGGATCCCCGAGCGCTACATCCTGGGCTTCGACAACTTCCACGCGATGCAGCCCGGGGCGCCGCGGGTGTTCTTCACCCACGACACCTACCTGCGCGAGTACACCGGCAACCTCGATTCGAAGGTCGACTTCGCCGACGCGAGGCTCGTGCTGCTGGTGCGGCGTCCCCAGGACGTCGCCGTGTCTCAGTTCTTCCAGTGGAAGTACCGCACCCGCGCCTCGAAAAAGCGGCTGCGGGGCTACCCCGAGCACGGCTCGGAGATCTCGATGATCGACTTCATGATGGAGCCCTCGATCGGGTTGCCCCAGATCGTCGACTACCTGAACCGCTGGGCCGACGCCCTGCCCAAGCTCAAGACACCCCACGTCGTGCGCTACGAGGACATGCGCGCCGACACCGAGCGGGAGTTCGGCCGGGTGGTCGAGTTCTCCGACGGCGCGGCGGACGCCGAGCTGGTGCGTCAGGCGGTCGAGTACGCCTCGGTGGCGAACACCCGCAAGCTCGAGGAGCGCCAGCACTTCTGGCGCAGCGGCAGCCGGATGCGCCCGGGAGACCCGAGCAACCCCGACTCGTACAAGGTGCGGCGCGCGGTAGTCGGCGGATACCGAGACTACTTCGAGGACGACCAGGTGGCGGCCCTCGACGCCTACGTCCGCGAGCGGCTCTCGCCCGTCTTCGGCTACGGCGACGACGAAGACGGGGTGGGCGGCGCGATCGCCGCGAGGTAGCCGGCGGTCGCCCGGTCGCGGGAGAACTCGCGCGCGCGGGCGCGTAGCGCGCTGCGCGCGGGGGGGCGGTCCAGGGTGGCGGCCAGGGCGTCCCGGAGCGCGGCGACGTCGCCCGGCGGGACGAGGCGTCCATAGCGACCTCCCGCCAGGATCTCGGCGGGGCCGTGGGGGCAGTCGCTGCTCACCACGGGACAGCCACAGGCGAGGGCCTCGAGGAGCACGTTGGGAAAGCCCTCCCAGCGCGACGAGAGCACCAGGGCCGCGGCGCGCCCCATCCACGGGTAGGGATCGAGAAAGCCGGGGAGGCGCAGGTCGTCGTCGCCGAGGGCGAGCTCGCGGGCGAGCCCCTCGAGACGCCCGCGCAGCGGGCCCTCCCCCGCGACGAGGAGCCGCGCCGGGCGGGCGCGGCGCAGCGCGGCGAAGGCGCGGAGCAGCGTCTCGAAATCCTTCTGGTGGCTCAAGCGGCCGACCGCCAGCAGGAGCGGCGGGACGCCCGGCGCCGCCCACGGGTCGTCGAGGGGCGCCGCCGCTCGGGCGGCGACCGCGTCGCTGTCGAGACCGTTGTAGACCCGGGTGACCCGCTCGGGGGCGAGACCCAGGGTGTCGACCAGGTCGCGTCGCACGCCCTCGGAGACCGCCACGAGCGCGTCGGCCCGGGGATACCAGCGGCGAGCCAGGTCGATGAGCGAGCGCGGGTCGCGGCGATCGCCGCGCGCGGCTTCGCTCGAAAAGGTGTTGGCCTCGCGGACGACGATGCGGGTGGGAACGTCGGCGAGCTCCCGGGCGAAGAGGGCGAGGAGCGCGTTCTTGGGAAGGGTGGTGACGAGCGCGTCGGGCCGCTCGCGTCGGAGCCACGCGACCAGCGCGACGAGGCTGCGGGCGAGGCGGTTGCGCCAGCCCCAGCGCAGCGCGCCCGCCCCGCAGCGGGCGAGGGCGCGCGCCGTCGCGACGGCGCCAGCGCGCGGGAGGGCGCGACACGGAACCGCGTCGGGCACCGAGCCGAGGAGCGCGCCGCGTCGCTCCGCCAGCACCAGCTCGACCGCGTGGCCTCGCGCGGCGAGGTCACCGCTCAGCGCGAGCAGGTTGCGCTCGGCCCCGCCGCCGGCCAGCGCGTTCAGCCACACGGCGATGCTCAGCGTCGCGTCGCCCAGGCATCCTCCCAGGCCTGGAACATCAGGATGCTCCAGAGCAGGTTGTGGTGATTGCGCCAGCCGCACTGGTGCTGTTGCCAGACGCGGTGTACCGCGTCGGGATCGAAGAGGCCCTGACGCCGCAGCCGCTCGGGGGCGAGGAGGTCTTCGGCCCAGGGCCGGAGGGCGCCGCGCAGCCACTCGGCGACGGGCACCGCAAAGCCCTGCTTGCGGCGCTCGAAGAGCGCGCGGGGGACGTGGCGGGCGAGGAGCTCGCGCACCACGCGCTTGCCCCCGTCCGGGCTCGCGCGGAACGCGAGGGGCAGGCTCCAGGCGAACTCCACCACGCGGTGGTCGAGGAAGGGGCTTCGCACCTCGAGATTCACCGCCATGCTCGCGCGGTCGACCTTCACCAGGATGTCGTCGCCGAGGTAGCCGGCGAAGTCGTCGAGCATCATGCGCTGGAGGGACTCGACCCCGCGCTCCGGTGTGTCCGCTCCCGGGAAGGGCAGCGCCCGGGCGCCCGGGACGAGCGCCCCCACCGGTGTGCAGCGCGACTGCATGCGCCGGAACCAGTCTCCGGCGTCGCGGGCGGGGAGGGCGCGGACGAGCTTGGTGGCCTTGGCCGGGGCGCGACGCCAGGCCGGCAGCCGCTCCTCGACCACTCCCCGGGGCCGCAACGCGCTCCAGCCGCCGCGGGCGGCCGCGTCGAGGGCGCCGGCGAGGAGGTGTCGCGCCGGGCGCGGCACCCGGTGCCAGAGGCGCCATTCGGCCTCGCAGCGGTAGTAGCGGTTGTAGCCACAGAAGAGCTCGTCGCCGCCGTCCCCGGAGAGCGCGACGGTCACCTCGCCGCGGGCGAGCTCCGCCACGGCGAGGGTGGGGATCTGGGAGGCGTCGGCGAAGGGCTCGTCGTAGACCCTCGGGAGCCGCGGGATGAGCTCCCGGGTCTCGCGCTCGCTCACGTAGAGCTCGCGGTGCTCGGTGCCCAGGTGGGACGCGACCGCCTTGGCGTGGTGTGCCTCGTCGTAGCGTGGCTCGTGAAAGCCGATCGAGAAGGTCTTGACCGGCTGCTCGCTCTGGCGCTGCATCAGCGCCACCACCGTGCTCGAATCGATCCCCCCGGAGAGCAGGGCGCCGAGCCGCACGTCCGAGATCATCCGGCCGCGCACGGCGTCGCCGAGGAGTGCCGCCAGGGCCTCGGTCGCCTCCTCGAGGTCGCCGCGGAAGGGCTGTGCCGCGCCGCGCTCGGCGACGTCGCGGGGGGACCAGTAGGGCAGGGGCTGCGGGTCCCGTGTCTCCGCCGTGAGGCGCAGCGCGCAGCCGGCGGGGAGCTTGTGGATCCCGCCCAGGATCGAGCGGGGGCCGGGCACCCACCCGTACTGGAGGAGCTGTCCCAGGGCGTCGGGGTCGACCCCCGCGCGAAAGTCGGGGTGGGCGCGGAGGGCTTTGAGCTCGGAGGCGAAGAGCAGGCTGTCGTCGCACCAGCCGTAGTAGAGCGGCTTCTGGCCGGCGCGGTCGCGCACCAGCCACAGGGCGCGCTCGCGCCGGTCCCAGACGGCGAAGGCGTACATCCCGACCAGCCGCTCGAGGGCCCCGGGGAGTCCCCACTCAGCCAGCGCGGCGAGGAGCACCTCGGTGTCGGAATGGCCGCGGAACTTGTGGCCCGCGTCCTCGAGCTCGTCGCGCAGCGCGGGGAAGTTGTAGACCTCCCCGTTGTAGGTCAGGACGAGCCGGCCGTCGTCCGCGTGCATCGGCTGGGCGCCCGCGTCGGAGAGATCCTGGATCGAGAGTCGTCGGTGCCCCAGCGCCACGCCGGCGGCCGGGTCGACCCACACCCCGTCGCCGTCGGGACCGCGGTGGCGGAGCGTCTCGGCCATGCCATACACGATGTCGTGTAGCGGTTCGGCGGCGAGCCGAGGCTCGCGCAGGAGGAGGCCGGCGATTCCGCACATGGCGCGCCGAGTCTAGTGCCCGGCCGCGGCCGCTGCAGGTCGCGCGTCCACGACACCGGTCGCGCCGCATTCCCAGAACACCGAGTACCCGCACTCGACGGGCGCTTTGATATGCTGCGCCGGTCTGGAAGGAGGGCCGGTGCTCCGGACCATCGTCGCCAAGCTCACCCGACGGATCGTGTTGTTCTGCGTGGCCGCGCTGCCCGTCGAACGGCGTCGACGCGTCGACCGGTGGCTGCGCGGACGCGAGCAGTACCGCCGTCTGCGCTCCGCCGACGTGGTGGTGGTGTCCCACGGCAAGAGCGGCCGCACCTGGCTGCGGGTGATGCTCACCGGCTACTACCGGCGCGTGTTCCAGATCGCCGGCGACCAGCTCCTGGGCTTCGACAACCTGCACCGGGCCGACCGCCGGGTGCCCAAGATCTTCTTCACCCACGACAACTACCTGAAGGACTATACGGGCAACGCCGACACCAAGCGCGACTTCTACGACAAGAAGGTGGTGTTGATGGTGCGGCGCCCGGAGGACGTCGTGGTCTCCGAGTACTTCAACTGGCGACACCGGATGAAGCCCTCGAAGATGTATCTCAACGACTTCCCGCCCCACGGCGCCGACGTCAGTGTCTACGACTTCGCGATGCGCCCCTGCGGGCTGGACCGCGTCCTCGAGTTCATGAACGGTTGGGCGCGGGAACTCCCGCAGATGCGCGACGTCCTGGTCGTCCGCTACGAGGACATGCGGGAGGACGCCGCCCGGGAGTTTCGACGGGTCGCCCGGTTCCTGGAGGCGCCGATCTCCGAGGACGCCCTCCGCTACGCAGTGGACTACGCGTCGGTCGACAACATGCGCCGGATGGAGCGCGGAGCGTCGCGTTGGAGCGGCGGCCGGCTGCGCCCCCGAGACCCCGACAACCCCCATTCCTACAAGGTGCGACGCGCGCAGGTGGGGGGCTACCGCGACTACCTCGACGCGGAGCAGACCGCGGAGATCGACGCCCGGGTCGCGGCGGAGCTCGCACCCCTCTACGGCTACGGGGGCGAGACCCGTCCGGCCGCGCCCGCACCCCCGGCCTGAGCGCGGCGCCCGGCCGGGAACGCCGCGCCTCAGCGCTCCGCGACCAGCGAACGCACCCGGGCCACCGCCGCGCCGAGATCGTCGGGTGGTGCGGGCGGAGCCGTGGGCGGCGCGGCCCCGACGGGAGCGGCGAGCCCGTGGTCGTAGAGCATGTCGTGGATCGCGGTGAAGTCGCGGGTGTGCCCCAGCAATCCGACGCGGTGCACGGCGCGACCGACGCCGGCGCGGAACCGGTCGGTGGCGTCGGCGCCGGGCGGAGCGAAGAGCCAGCGCGCGAGGCGCCGCCGGTACTGGTCGACCCGCCCCCAGCCGCCGAGGGGGAGCGGGAAGACACTGAGGGGACGCCCGCCGCGGGCCACCTCGACGATCATCGAGAGGCTGTCTCCGGTGACGACGAAGGCGTCGGCCAGCCCGAGAAGCCCGAGGTAGGGATTGTCCCGCGCGTCGGCCGACCACTCGAAGAGCCGGGCGGCCTCCGGGAGGGCGTTGCGCAGGCTCTCGACCACCGGCGCCGGGGTGCGTCGGCTCGTGCTCAGGTAGGGCGTGCCGCCCCCCTGGGCGACCCGGTGCGCCTCCCCGGCGAGGCGAGCGACGGCGGCGGCGTCGAAGGCGAAGGGGTGGGTCGGCCCCCCCACGAGGAAGGCCACCACGGGCCCGGGGAGCGCGGTGAATCGGGGCCCCCAGGTCTCGGCGGCCCGCGCCAACGCATCGGGGTCGGGACGCATCAGCGGAAGCCCGATCTTCAGGACATTGGGGTAGCCGGGGATCTGCACCTCGCCGCTCACGATCACCAGGTCGAAGTGGCGCAGGTAGCCCGAGGGTTTGCCGAGCAAGACGATCCGCGTGCGCCCGCCAGACTGCTCGCGCACCCAGAGCGCCGCCATCGAGGGGCGCCGGCCCACCGTCACGATGAGGTCGGGCCAGGGCGGGACGAGGGGTGCGGAACGCGCCGTGTCGAGATGGGCGAGGCTCGGCCGGTAGCGCGGCTTGGCCGTGTCGAAGGGCGGCCGCATCTCGAGGTGACGCCGCTCGGGGCGCCAGCCCAACGCCTCGATCAGGATCTCGACCTGGGCGTTGTCGCCCCGTTTGTCCCCCAGGAGCAGCCATACGGATCCCGGTGAATCCGGGCCGGCGGTGTCCGCCCGCGCCGCGTCGTCGCTGTCGATCATCGCCGCGCCGTTCGGGCCTCCCCACCAGAGGACGTTCGGAGCCTGACGGTCCCGGCGCACCCACGCACGCCGCGGAGCTCCCGTGTCGTGCGGAACCCGCGCGAATGGTAGGTTCCCGGCGTCGGAAAGCGAACATGCGACCGCGCGTCTTCATCCATACCAACGACAAGCAGTGGATCGGGGCCCTGCTCTCGCGCCATTCCCTGAAGCGGAACTCGGCCCGTCCCGACCGCTTCGACGTCGAGATCCTCCACGTGGACGACTTCCCGTTCCTCCGGGAGCGGGAGGGCCAGCGCTTCCTGCGCGGCGGCACGCGCCACCGGGTGTGGCGCATGGACGATCTCCAGTCCTTCACCCCGCTGCGCTTCGTCCCGCCCGCGCGGATGGGCTACGCGGGCCGCGCCTGTGTGATCGACCCGGACATCTTCGCGGTCGGGGACATCTACGAGCTCCTCAGCCGGGACATGGCAGGGGCGGCGGTGATGGCGCGCCGTCGCTCGGAGCGCCGCGACGGCGCGGCGGCGACCAGCGTCATGCTCCTCGACTGCAGCGCGCTCCGCGACTGGGACGCCGAGACGCAGTTCGCCGAGCTCTTCCGCTTCGAACGCGACTACAAGGATTGGATCGAGCTGCGCGATCTCGACCCGGAGCGAATCGGCTGGCTCGAGCCCGAATGGAACGACTTCGACCGGCTCACCCCTGAGACCAAGCTGCTGCACAACACCAAGCGACGGACCCAGCCCTGGAAGACCGGGCTCCCGGTCGATTTCGTCCCCGCCGACAAGTTCAAGCGGATCCCGCCGTTGCGTCTCTTGATGCGGCTGCGCGCCGAGTGGCTGGGCGAGCACGCGCTCCTCGGCCGCTACCGGAGCCATCCCGACCGCAATCAGGAGCGCTTCTTCTTCGGCCTGCTCCGCGAGTGTCTCGACAACGGCGTCGTCAGCGAAGATCTCCTGCGCGACGAGATGCGACGCAACCACGTGCGTCACGACGCCTTCCAGGTGCTCGAGCGCACTCCGCCCCTCCCGACCTAGAGGACGACGCACGCGGCGCTAGCGCCGCGCCACCTCGTGATACAGCGCGGCGTAGCGGTCGAGGCTGTGCTCCACGCCGAGGCCCGCCTCGACCCAATCCCGTGCGGCGTGCCCAAAGAGGGCTCGGCGCTCGCGATCGGCCAGCAGGGCACCCAGGGCCTCCGCCAGGGCGCTAGGGCTGCGCTCGGTCTGGAGCAGCTCGCGCCCGGGGCGGCCGATGCGCTCCGAGAACCCGACGAAGGGCGTGACGACCACCGGGAGACCGGTGGCCATGGCCTCGAGCACCGAGTTGGGGAAGCCCTCGCGCTGGGAGGGGAGGGCGAAGAGATCCGCGGCCCGGAGGTAGCGCTCGACGTCGCCGACGCTCCCCGCGAAGCGGATGCGTTCGGGGGTCCCCGTGGCGGCCACCAGCGCCTCGAGCCTCCCGCGAAATCCGACGAGCTTCGGGTCGTGGAGGTCGGCACGCGGCCCGACGACCAGGAGCTGCACCGCCGGGTCGCGTTTGGCGAGTTCGCGCCACGCCTCGAGGAGGAGGTCCAGACCCTTGCGGGGCACGACGGCGCCCAGAGTCGCCACCACGGGGGCCTCCGCGCCGATGCCGAGCTCGCCGCGCAGCGCGACGCGCTCGTCTCGGTCCCCGGTCGAGCGCACCGGGTGGAAGCGCTCCAGGTCGACACCGTTCGGGATCATCTCGATCCGGGTGCGGACGCCGATCCCGCGCAGAAAGGTCTCGAGAGGCTCGCTGTTGGTGACGATGGCGTCGAGCCGGTTGTAGAGGGCGCGGTAGACCCAGCCGCGGTACAGACGTTTTCGGGGCTTCGCCGGCCAGGTGGGGAACTGGCTCACCGAGTAGAGCACCGGGATCCCAGCGCGGCGCAGCTGATCCAGCCACGGGATGGCTCGCGCCCGCAGATTCGAGATGAACTGGACGGCGTCGGGCCGGAGCGCTGGCTCGCGGCACCCTGCGACGACGCTGCGATAGAAGATCCGCGAGCGGCGCCAGCTCTTCTCGTCGGGGAGCCGCACCCGCCGGACCGCGGTGCCGTCGACCTCCTCGACCCCCACGAAGGCCCCCGGCGCGGCGTCGTACCAGGTGCGGTCGCGGTCGCTCTCGGTGCGCTCTTCGAGCAGCGGCGTGCCCGTGGCGACCCAGGCGTCCACCCCGCGCGCGCGCAGGCCCGGCAGGTAGCGCAGATAGCGCAGCTGGGCGCCGCCGTAGGTGGGATAGAAGTGGGGCGACGCGACGCAGAGCTTCACACGATCCTCGTGGGGCGGCCTGCGGCGGAGTCTCCCCGATTCGGCGCACCGACGCCGCTGGACGGCGCCGGGGTCCGGCTTTCACCCGTCCTGTCCGTGGATTAGGTTCCCGCGGCGCCGCGGGGGCCCATGCACTACCTCGACTTCGACCGTCTCGACGAGATCGCTACCGACGACTTCCGGAGTCGGACGCCCTATCCCTGGGCGGTGACCCGCGACCTGCTCACCCCGGCGGGGTTCGAGGCCCTGGTCGACAGCCTGCCCCCGATCGAGCGCTTCGAGCGCCGCTTCGGGGAGTCGCGCAAGGCCGGTCAGGCGCCCCACGACCGCTACTCCCTCGAGTACACCGACGACGTGGAGGTGGCGCCGCCGTGGCAGGCCTTCATCGCCGAGCTTCGCGGCGACCGCTACCGCGCCGCGATGCGCCGGCTCCTCGGCGGGCGGCGCATCGAGTTCCGCTTCCACTGGCACTACACGCCGACCTCGTGCGCCGTCTCTCCCCACTGTGACGCAAAGCGGGAGCTCGGCTCGCACCTCTTCTATCTGAACACGTCCAAGGACTGGAACCCCGAGTGGGGCGGCCAGACGCTGGTCCTCGACGACGGAGGCCGCTTCGAGCCGCGCTCGGCTCCGGAATTCGAGGACTTCGACCGCGTGATCCCCGTCGAGAGCATGGACAACCGGAGCTTCTTCTTCGCCCGGCGGGACAACGGCTGGCACGGGGTGCGCGAGATCGCGTGTCCCGAAGGCGCGCTTCGCAAGGTCTTCATCGTCGTCGTGAACCCGAGCACCCTCTACTACAAGGTGCGCGACCGGATCAAGGGCAAGGAGATCCAGCGTTACTAGCGCCCCGCGGAGACGACGCGGGATGGCTCGTGCGCGGCGCGGGCCTCGGGCGGGCTCGTGTAGCCGAAGACCGGGTCGAGCTCCCGGGCGAGACGGGTGTCGATCGCCGCGATCTCGGCCTCGTCGAGGTAGTCGCGGAATCCGCCGACGACGGCCCGACGCACCTTGTACGATTCCCAGTCCCCTTTGCGTCCCGGCACCAGACGCTGGCCCTTGGCGCGGACCGCCCCGCTGTCCTCGAGCTTGCGCATGTGGTCGAAGGCCCCGTAGGCCACGGCGTCCTCGATCTGGGCGTCGCTCGGCTCGAAGCCCAGGAAGCGCAGCGTGCGGCGCACGGTCTCGCCCGGGTCGGCGCGCATGCCCTCGTAGTGCAGGAGTAGCCCCTGGTCGAGCTGGCCGATCGCCCGCGCCCACTGGTTGTGGAAGTCGATCACCCGGGCGAGCCCCGCCTCGTGCTGCTGGATGAAGTCGTAGAGCGTCGGCTCGGTCGGGTGCAGGGGGTAGCCGTTGAGCCACTTCTTGTGCGCTCGCATCCGGCGACCCCACTGGAAATACTGGGAAACCGCGATGTCCCGCGGGTCGCGGATCAGCAGCACGACCCGGTGTCCGCGAAAGTTCTCGAAGGCGTCGGAATGGCCGGTATAGTCCTGCAGATAGTTCCCGTGGGTGAAGTAGACCCGCGGGATCGACGGGTTCTGGCGGTGGAGATTGTCGAACTCGAGGAACTCTCCCTCGCGGAGTCCGAATTGCTGCTGAAAGAAGCGCGAGAGCATCAAGCGCAGCCAGGTGCGACCGCTCTTGCCGTACGACACGAAAACGGCGTCGGCGCGTTCGAGCGCTTTCGCCTCGCGACGCCCCCGCCAGCGCCGCACCCAGGGGCGCAGGTGCTCGTCGGGGAGCAGGGAGAGGGCGCGTTCGGCGACGTGGCTCCGCATCGCGGCCAAGTAGAGGGCTTCGTGTGGCTCCGCGCAACACCTGGCGACACCGCGCCCTCCCAGCGGGGAGCGGGTGGGTGAGCCCATGACGACGATCGTCGACCTCGACCGCCTGGCGGCGGCCAGCCCGGCCCACACGCCCTTCGACTACCTGGTGGTCCCGGGCTTCATCCGCGACGACGCGCTCCCCGACGTGATGCGGGACTTCCCCACCCTCGATGGCCCCCGCAACCACGACGTCGAGGGCACCACCTACGGGCCGGCCTTCGGCGCGCTCCTGGCAGAGCTCGAGGACGCGCGATTTCTGCAGCTCCTGGGCGACCACCTCGGCGTCGAGGCCCTCGCTAGCCTCCCGCGCAACGTCACGGTACGGGGCTTTTGCGAGGCCAGCGACGGCAACATCCACACCGACCACTGGAGCAAGGTGGTGACGGCGCTGCTCTACCCCACCCCGGAGTGGCCGGCGGCGGGAGGACGGCTCCGGCTGTTGCGCAGCGCCACCAGCCTCGACGACTACCTGGAGGAGGTGCCGCCGGGGGGCGGCACCCTGGTCGCGTTCCGTCGCAGCGACTGTTCGTACCACGGCCACGCGCCCCACGAGGGGGAGCGCCGGGTGGTGCAGGTGAGCTGGCTGCGCCGGAGCGCGGTGGCGCGAGCGCTCCAGGGCGCGGCGCGACGCGGCACCCACTGGATGAAGCGCCTGGGTCTGCACCCGGACAAGGCGGACAGCGGGTGACGACACCTCCCTTTCCCGACTTCTTTCTGATCGGCGCGCAGCGCTCGGGGACGACCACCCTGAGCTGGTGTCTGAAGCGTCACCCGCAGATCTGCTTCTCGAAGCCGAAGGAGCCGCACTACTTCGCCACCGTCGACGACGCGACCCTCGAGAGCGGCCGCTGGCGGGAGGAGTACAGCCGCTTCTTCCTCCACCACGGGCCCGAACACCGCCGGGTCGGTGAGGGCTCCCCGACCTACCTCTTCGCCTCCCAGGCCCTCGAACGGATCCTGCGCATCCAGCCCGAGGCGCGGTTCATCGCGGTGGTGCGCAATCCGATCGAGATGATCCGTTCGCTCCATCTGCGGCTGCTCTACATCTTCGAAGAGGACGTCCCCGCCCTCGCCGATGCGTGGGCGCTTCAGGACGCCCGCGCCCGCGGCGAGCGCCTCCCCCCGCGCTGCAGCGACCCGCGGTTGCTCCGCTACCGCGAGCTCGGCGGCCTGGGCACCCAGATCGAACGGCTCTACCGGATCGCCGGCCGCGAGCGGACCCTGGTGGTGGTGTTCGACGATCTGGTGAACGAGCCGCGCAAGGTCTACGAGCAGGTCCTCGGTTTCATCGGGGTCGACGACGACGGGCGCACCGAGTTCCCCAAGCGCCGGGCGAGCCAGGCCTATCGCTACCGCTGGCTCCAGCGTGTGCTCTACAAGCCGCCCACGTCCGTGCTCGAGTGGGCCGGGCGCGGCCGCGTCGAACGGCTCGCGCGCCGCGACGACGGCACCGCGCACCGCAAGCGCCGCGACTTCCGCGCCCAGGTCAAGCACCTGCGCAACCGCCTGAACGAATGGAATACCTGCCCGGCCCCGTCTCTCCCGGACGACACCCGCGCCATGCTGCGCGAGGCCTTCGCCCCCGAGGTCGAGCGTCTCGCCACGCTCCTCGATCGCGACCTCGGTCACTGGCGCTAGGACACCGGCGCGTCAGGATTTCGGCGTCGGTCCCCGCCCCGCCAGCAGACGGTCGTACCACGACGCGGGGAGGACGCGACCGAGCCAGGTGAGCGCCACGAGCCCGGCTGGGAAGGCGTCGTAGGGGCGGCGCGCCTGGATGACCCGCCACATGCGCTCGGTGGCCGGCTCGAGGTCCACGCGAAGCGGGCGCCGCCGCTTGTTGGTCTTGCCGGGCTTGGTGCGGACGAAGCCCGGCGCGATCACCGTCACGTCGACGCCCCGGCCGCGCAGGTCGATCCGGAGGCTCTCCATGAAGTTGGTGAGCGCGGCCTTCGAGGCGGAGTACGCGGACGCGCCCGGCAGCCCCCGCGAAGCGGCGAGACTGCTCACCGCCACGAGGTGGCCGGCGCGGCGTTCGAGCATGCCCGGGAGCACCGCCTCGATGCAGTGCACTGTCCCGAGGAAGTTGAGGGTCACCACCTCGGTGATGAGGTCGACGTCGAAGGGGTCGACGCCCGTGGCGCGACCGCCACCGGCGTTGGCCACGAGCCGCGCCACGGGGCCGAGCGCGGCCTCGGCCGCTTCGATCGCGACCCCGACCGCGCGGCGGTCGGTGACGTCGCAGGGGAGGGCGAGGGCGCGCCCGCCCGCGGCGCGAATCTCGTCGGCGAGGCGCTCGAGGAGCTCCCCTCGACGCGCCAGGAGCGCCACCGGTGCGCCGCTCGCCGCGATGCGTCGGGCGAGGCTGTGGCCGATCCCCGAGGACGCGCCAGTGATGACGGTGGAGCTCACGGGGTGCGCGCCGATCCCGTTCAGGACGCCGGGATCACGCCCTCGACCCGATCTTCCCAGGCTTCCTCGTTGCGCCGGGCCGCCCGGACGAAGGGGCTGAGCCGCATCAGCCCGAGCACCACCCGGTGCGCCAAGCGCCCCGACCAGCCCATCGGACGCACGATGTCGAACACGAGCACGACCCGCTCTTCGTCGGTCTCGTTCCAGACCTCGTGTTTGTACACGTCGTCGAAGACGAACAGACGCCCCTCCTCCCAGCGGTAGCACTCCTCGTCGACCTGGATCTCGCAGCGGCCCTTCTCCCGGGGCGGCACGATCAGCCCCAGATGACAGCGGACCACGCCCCGGGTGATCCCCCGGTGACGCGGTACGTGGGTCCCCGGCGCCATGATCGAGTAGAAGGCGGTGATCACGTCGGGGACCTGGGAGAGCAGACGCGCCGTCTCGGGGCAGCGACGGCAGTTGCGATCCGAGCGGTGGCCCCAGCCCGAGATGACGAAGGTCCGCCACTTGTCGTCGTAGGAGATGTTCTTCTGGTCGGGCTGGAGCGAGTGGAGCGGCGGCAGGTGCTCACGGTACTCGAGGATCGCGTCGAGCTCGCGGCGCACCGCTTTCCACTCGTTCTCGAAGGAGACCGCCCACGGAAAGAGCTCGTTCGACAGCACCGCCTCGGTCCCCACCTTCGACTGGCGCAGCATGTGCCGATCGAGGCCGTCGACGATCGGCTTGCCGATCCGCTTCAGCAGGAACCAGCGGGCGAAGCCCCCGGCCCCGAGCTCGCGGCAGCGCCGCCGCATCGGGCGGTACCAGTTGAGGAAGCGGGCCTGCACGCTCATCGAAGGCTCTCCATGTTCCGCGGCAGGGCGGCGATCACGTCGAGGGCATCGTGGCGGAGATGATCGCGGCGCATCTCCTCGCGGAGGAAATCCTCCTCGATCGCCCCGCTCTCGAGACACTCCCGGAGCAGCCCGAAGAAGAACCGCTCCTGGTGGGGGTCCGGATGGCGGCGGTAGCGGCCGGCGTGGCCGTAGTCGCCAAAGAGACGTCGCCGGGCGCGGCGCGCCCAGCCCAGGGGTGGGAAGCTCCGGGTGCGCTCGGCGGGGACGAAATCGACCGGGAGCCCGGTCTTCCAAGGCTGGGTCCAGCGCTTGGTGTTGTGGAGCAGCCGGGTCTCGGGGCCCAGGTGGTCGAAATCGTTCCACGCGGGCTCGAGAGGGCCCACCTGGGCCGGGTCTTCGAGACGCAGCCCGATCCAGTCGGCGTAGTCGGTCTCGAATGCGAAGAGTTCGCCAAAGGTCCGCGCCACGTCCCAGTGTCCGAGCCGCGCGCAGTCGAGGAGCATCACACTCGTGGCCCACTCGGTCTGGAACCCCTTGCGACGCGGGCGGCACAGCACCGCCTTGTCGCCCATGTCGCGTTCCAGCAGGTCGGCGATGTCGCCGACGGCGAAGATGTCCGGGTCCGTCACCACCGCGCGCCCGGTGAAGCCCATGAGCTGGGGCGGTAGGAAGCGCAGGGGGGTAAAGGACTGGAGATCGTCGCAGCGCCAGGTCCGGGTCACACCATCTCGGAGGAAGGGCTGACCCTCGCGTTCCGCCAGGAATTTGTGGTCGTCGGTGTGGAGGATCGACACCTCGAAGGCGTCGGGGCGGCGGCTGTTGCGACGCAGCGCGTGCTGCGCCACCAGGGCACCCACCATCTGTCGGTGGTTGGTGTGGATGAAGACCGTACCGATCACAGCGGGGTTCCCATCGCCGAGGGGCCGCACCAAGGTATCAGCGCCGCCCCGTCGGGCAACGCGGGCCTAGACAAGGAGCGGCCCGACGTGGCCTTTGGGGCCGTAGCCGAAATGCGGCGAGAGGTGCTTCGCCACCAGCTCGTCGAGCTCGGCCACCTGGGCCGCGTCGAAATCGCGCTGGTAGCCCCCGACCACGGCGCGGCGCACCTTGAAGGTCTCCTCGTTGCCCGGGTCGCGCAGGGTGAGACCACCCTGTTTGAAATGACCGCCCTGCTCGAGGGCCCGCAGGTTGTCGAAGGAGCCGAAACGCACGGCGTCCTCGACCTCGGCGTCGCTCGGCGCGTCGCCGAGAAGGGTCATCACCTGGCGGAGGGTCGTCCCCGGCTCGCTGCGCAGGTCTTCGTAGCGGATCGTCGTCGTGTGGGGCCGACCCTCGAGGAGACGGGCCCAGCCGTTCAGGAACTCGATCAGGTGGAGCAGGCCGAGCTCGCTGTGGCGGACGAAGTCCCACATTCCGACCGCCCGGCGATCGATCGGCTCTGCGAGCTCGGCGTTGATCAGTTCCTGCTTGTGCCGGGATTGGCGCTTGGTGAACTGGTGGTACCACGACACGGCGATGTCGCAGGGGTGCCGGGCGAGGAAGAGCACCCTCGTGTCGCGCATCGCCGGGTCTTCGGGCTCGAGGAGGTCCCGCACCGCGCGCTCGTAGCTGTAGATCCCGTTGGTGGCGGCCAGCCGCGGCACCGAGGGCTCGCGGCGCGTGAACTCGTCGGTCTTGTGGACGAGGGTGTCCGGGAACCCGAAGCGCACCTGGTAGAGCCGCGAGATCATCACCTTGAGCCAGGTATTTCCGCTCTTCGGGTGGGCGATGATCAGGAGCTCCGCGCGGCGCGCCTTGGCGGCTTCGAGGGCGCCGAGGCCCCGGCTGCG
>JANQRO010000034.1 GCA_028284525.1 Myxococcota bacterium
CCCGGGTGACCTCGGGCCCGATCCCGTCGCCCGGCATTACCAGGATTCGCTCCAACTCAGATCCCCTTGGGTTCGGCCACCGTGTGGCGCTGCTTGTGCCATTCGAGCTTGTTGAGGGCGTGGACGTAGGCCTTGGCGCTCGCGACGAGGACGTCGTAGTGGGCGCCGTGGCCGATCACCTTGCGACCGTCCTCCGAGATGGTGACCGTCACCTCGCCCTGCGCGTCGAGACCCGCGGTGATGGCGTTCACCTGGTAGCGGACGAGGTCCGACTTGGTCTCGGTGAGGTCGGACACCGCCTTGAACACCGCGTCCACGGGCCCCACACCCCCCGCCGTCGCCTTGCGGGGCTCGCCGTCGATCACGAGCTCGACGGTGGCGTTGGGTACGGCAAAGGTGCCGGTCAACACGGTGAGCTGGCTGAACTCGAAGCGGTCGTCGGTGTGGGTCACCGAATCGGCCACGATCGCCTCGATGTCCTCGTTGTAGACGATCTTCTTCTTGTCAGCGAGATCCTTGAAGCGCTTGAACGACTCCTCGAAGTCGATCGACTCGGAGTCGATCCCGAGCTCGGCGAGGCGGTTGCGGAAGGCGTGACGCCCCGAGTGCTTGCCCAGCACCAGCTCGTTCGAGGGCCGGCCGATCGACTGGGGCGTCATGATCTCGTAGGTGATCGCCGCCTGGAGGACGCCGTGCTGGTGGATCCCCGCTTCGTGGGCGAAGGCGTTCTGCCCGACGATCGCCTTGTTGGGCTGCACCGAGACACCGATGATCGACGAGAGCAGCCGGGAGGTCGGGTAGATCTCCTCGGTGTTGACGTGGGTCGAGAGCCCCTGGGCCATGTCGGGGCGCGTCTTCAGCGCCATCACCACCTCTTCCATGGCGGTGTTGCCCGCGCGCTCGCCGATGCCGTTCACGGTGCACTCGATCTGCCGGGCACCGGCGAAGACCGCGGCGAGGCTGTTGGCCACGCCGAGACCCAGGTCGTTGTGACAGTGCGCGGACATCCGCACCTTGTTCACCCCGGGCACGTTGGCCGAGAGGTGCTGCATCAGCCGGGTGTACTCCTCGGGCATCGTGTAGCCGACGGTGTCGGGGACGTTGATCGTCGACGCGCCCGCGGCGATCGCGGTGTCAAAGACCATCGCGAGGAAGTCCCAGTCGGTGCGGGTCGCGTCCTCGGCGGAGAACTCGACGTCGTCGACGTACTCCCGCGCGCGGCGCACGGCGCGGTCGATCTCCTGGATCACCTCGTCGCGCTCCATACGGAGCTTGTGCTCGAGGTGGATGTCGCTCGTGGCGATGAAGATGTGCACCCGCGGCTTCGCCGCCGGCTCGAGGGCCTGGAGGGCCCGGTCGATGTCCTCGCGTCCGGTGCGCGAGAGGCCGCAGATGATGGTGCCCCGCACCTCCTCGGCGATCGCCTTCACCGACTCGAAGTCGCCGTCGCTGGCGATCGGGAAGCCGGCTTCGATCACGTCGACGCCGAGACGTTCGAGCTGGCGCGCGAGGGTGAGCTTCTCGGAGAGGTTCATGCTGCAGCCCGGCGACTGCTCGCCGTCGCGCAGGGTCGTGTCGAAGATCCACACCGCGTTGTCGGTCGCACTCATCCGATCATCTCCTGGGGATCGTCCGCATCGAGCGGGTCGATCCGCGCTTGCAGAGGCTGTCCCGCCGCCCGGCGCCACAGCCACTCGACGGGGCCCGACGTAGCGTAGAGCAGCCCCATCGCAAAGAGCGAGAGCGCGGGCTCGAGGACCACCACCGTGAGGACCAGCACCGCCGCCACCAGGGTCCGGTAGGAGTGGCGCAGGTCGAGCTCTTTGAAGCTGTGGTAGGGCACCGCGCTCACCATCAGCAGCCCGAGGGTCAGCAGACCCACGGCCACGACGCCCTCGGGCACGTTCACCGGCACCCCTTGCTCGCGCAGGAAACTCGTGAACCACTGGGTGCTCGCCACGATTCCGGCTGCCGCGGGGCTCGGGAGGCCTTCGAAACGGCCCCGGAAGCGGCTTTCGGAGACGTTGAAGCGGGCCAGACGCAGGGCCGCGCAGGCGGTGAAGAGAAAGGCCATCACCCAGCCGGCGCGCGGGAGGGTGGCGAGATTGCCGGCGTGGAAGGCCAGGAGCGCCGGGGCCACCCCGAAGCTCACCACGTCGGCCAGCGAGTCGTACTCGCGGCCGAAGGAGCTGGTCGAGCGCGAGAGCCGCGCGACACGGCCGTCGAGCCCGTCGCCGATCACCGCCAGCACGATCGCCAGGGCGGCGCGGTCGTAGCGCCCCTCGACGGCCATCACGATGGCGTAGAAGCCGAAGAGCAGGTTGGCGGTGGTGAAGAGCTGGGGCAGGAGGTAGAGGCCCCGCCCGCGACGGCCGCGGCGGCGACGTCGCCGGCGTCCCGGGACCTCGACGTCCGCGCTCACGACCTCGCTCCGGCGCCCAGGCTGGCCACGATCGTCGCGCCGCCGCGCACCCGGTCGCCGGCGGCGACCCGCCCGACACTCCCGGGCGGGAGCAGGACGTCGGTCCGCGAGCCGAAGCGGATCAGGCCGTAGCGGGTGCCCCGCTCGAGCCACTCCCCCACCACCGGCTGGCAGAGGATCCGACGCGCGAGCCAGCCCGTGATCTGGCTCACCACCACCCGAGCTCCGCTCTCCATCTCGAGGGTGAGGTCGAGGCGGACGTTGTGGTGCAGCGCCTCGGGTCGGAACGCCGCGAAGTAGCGCTCGCCCCCGCGCTCGACGGAGACCACGCGCCCCGCCACCGGCGCCCGGTTGATGTGGACATCGAACACCGACA
>JANQRO010000039.1 GCA_028284525.1 Myxococcota bacterium
CCCAGACAGCGCGCACCGGGCGAGCGGACCAGCGTCACCACGCGACCCGGCGCCTCGGGGACCCCCCGGTGGTCGGTCGAGCCCTGCCAGAAGCGCCGGCTGTAGCCCTCGACCCAGGCGAGCTCGCGACGCGCGAAGGGGAAGCCGGCCCGCCACACCAGCGAGCCGTAGCCAAAGATCCAGGTCGTCTCCGCCACGCGCGGGGCTATTCGAGACCGAGCCGTCGGGCGATGATGCGCTTCATGATCTCGTTGGTGCCGGCGTAGATCGACTGGACGGCGGCGTCGGTGACGTCCCCGGAGATCGGGTACTCCTTCATGAAGCCGTAGCCCCCGTGGAGCTGCAGACACTCGGCGGCCGCGCGTTTTTGCAGGTCGCTCGCCCACCACTTCGCCATGCTCGCCTCGGACACGACGTCCTCGCCGCGTTCGTGGGCCATCACGACCTTGTCGACGAAGGCGCGGCCCACCTCGACCTCGGTCATCAGCTCGGCCAGCTTGAACTGGGTGTTCTGGAAGGCGGCGATCGGCTGCCCGAAGGCGCGACGCTCCTTGGTGTACTCGACCGTGTCGAGGACCGAGCGACGCGCCGAGGCGATCGAGCCCACCCCGATACAGAGCCGCTCCTGCTGGAGCGCGGACATCAGCATCTTGAAGCCCGCGCCCTCTTCTCCGAGACGGTTCTCGACGGGCACCCGACAGTCGTTGAAGAAGAGCTCGCTGGTGTCCTGGCCGGGGAGCCCCATCTTGTCGAGCTTTCGACCCCTCTCGAAGCCCGGGGTGCCGGCCTCCACCAGGATCAGCGAGATGCCGCGGTGGGCCGGCTCTGCGTCGGGATCGGTCTTGGCCACGACGATGAACAGGTCGCCGGTCTGTCCGTGGGAGATGAAGGTCTTGGCGCCGTTCAGGACGTACTCGTCGCCGTCTCGAATCGCGCGGGTCTGGACCGCGGCCAGGTCCGACCCGGTGCCCGGCTCGGTCATCGCGACGCCGAGCAGACACTCTCCGGTGATCGCCTTGGTGAGGTACCGCTGCTTCTGGGCCTCGCTCCCGAAGTCGCGCAGGTAGGGCGCACAGATATCGGTGTGGAGCGAGAACATCAGCGCGTGGGCGCGGATGTCACAGAGCTCCTCCATGATGATCGCGTCGTAGCGAAACCCCGCGTCGCTCCCGCCATAGGCCTCGGGCATATCGGCGCCGAGAAAGCCCGCCTCCCCCATCGCGAGCCACGCGGAGCGCTCGGGCTGGCCCGCTTCGTTCCAGTCGGCGATCCGCGGGGCGATCTCCTCCTCGGCGAAACGGCGGAATTGTTCGCGAAAGACGTCGTGCTCGTCGTCGAAGATGTCGCGTCGCACCGGAACCTCCTCGGGGAGACGGGTGCCTAGGGTAGCGAGCCGCCGCCCTCCGCCCCGGGCGACGGGGCGGCCCGCAGCAACGTGGTGGCGACGCGTCCGTCGAGGGGCTCGCCGGGCGCGATCCCCAACACCTCGGCGATCGTGGGGTGGAGGTCGATCACGCGCAGCGCCTGGGCCTCGCGCCCCCCCTCGACGCCGTGTCCCCAGACGTAGACCAGTCCGTACATCGCCGGGGTGCGCGGCACGAAGCCGCTCGTGGCGGAGCGCCACCACTCCGCCCACAGATGGTCGGGCGCCACCAGGCCGAGGGCGCTCAGCCAGTAGGGCCAACGGCTCTTCGCCTCGATGAAGTAGGGCGGGTAGGCAGAGAGGATGAGCTCGGGGACGCGGGGCCCCTCGCCGAGGTGGGCGTAGGCGGGAAGCGCGTCGCGGCTGAGCACCTCGAAGAAGTCGTAGGCCGACAGCCGCTGTTGGATCGCCGCCGCGTCCGCGCCCTCCGGCAGGTAGAGCAGCGCCGTGCTCCCCGCCGCCTTCACCGTCGCGTCGACCCCTTCGCGCGCGAGGATGCGCGGCAGCTGGATCAGATGGCTGACGTCTCGCATGCCGTGGTCGGTGACGACGAAGAGCAGGGTCTCGTCGCCCCGGGTCTCGATCGCGGCGACCACCTCGCCGACGAAGCTGTCGAGCTCTGCCACGACCGCGGCGCTCGCCGGGGTGTCGACTCCGTTGCGACGGATGGAGTCGCCGGGGGCGCAGAACCGGGCCTGCACCAGCTCGCGGGTCGTCGCGCCGGCGGGGTCGGCGGGCGCCCTGAGGTGGTCGAGGAGCGCGCGTCGGCGCCCCGCGTCGCGGCGGCGCGCACCGCTGTCGCAGCGGTCGGCCTCGGTGTCGGGATCGAGGCCGTACCAGCCGAAACGGTGGACGGCGACGCCCTGACGGCGCGCCGCGTCGCCCAGGGGTTCGCAGCCCGTGAGCCAGCCGTGCAGCGGCTCGCGGTCGAAATCGCCCCGCTCCGGATCGACGAACATCTCGGACACGATGCCGTGCTGGGCGGGCCAGCAGCCGGTGGCGAGACTCGCGCCGTTCACCCAGCCCTGGGTCGGGAACACGCTGGTGAGCCGGTGGGTCCAGGCGCCCTCCTCCCGCAGACGGTCGAAGGCCGGGGTCTGCGCGGCGCTCAACAAGGTGGGGGCGAACCCCTCGAAGAGCAGCACGACGACCCGCGAGGCCGACGCGCTCGGGGGCACCGTGGGTGCGGCGGCACCGAAGGACGGGGCGGGTTGCGCCAGGGGCACGTCGGGCGCCAGGGCGGAGACGAGGAGCAGGGCGGCCGCGGTGGCCCAGAGCCCTCGGGGTCGTATCGCGGGGGGTATCCAGACCACGGGACCCGGGTTCTACGCGGCTTCCCGCGGCGCGTCAACGGGGTGCGGCGGGAAATCACGGCTTCGGTCGCGCTGCGATCGGGGCGCGGGGGTGCGGCCCCGTGGCGGCGGCCCGCGCCGGGACCCGGCCGGTTCCGGTCCTCCGCGAATCCATTCGGTAGGATGCGCCCCGGCCCAGCAGCGAGCCGGGAGGAGCGAGGGCGCGATGATCACCAGACTGGATCGGATCCAGATTGCCGTGCGGAGCCGAAAGGAGACCGCGGCCCTCTGGGAGCGGCTCTTCGACGCCGGCAGCGTGCGGGACGACCGCCTCCCCACCCTCGGCGCGCGCCGCCGTGTCCTTCGCGTC
>JANQRO010000059.1 GCA_028284525.1 Myxococcota bacterium
ACCGGGGTCTGGGGTTTGCCCGCGCCGGCCGCGAGTGGTTCTTCTGGATGGAACGCGAGGCCCTCGCCGCGCGGCTGGCCGCCGCCACGTCTTCGCTCACCGTGGGCGCCCCCGGGCCCCACGACTGGCCTGCCCTCGAGGCCCTCTATGCGGGGCACCCCGCCCGGGCGGAGCGTCCGCCGGGCGCCCTCGAGCGTCTCGCGACGGGGCCCGAGTGCTGCCTGGCCGTCGCCCGCGACGCCGTCGGTGTCGCCGCCTACGCCGCCCGTGGCCGGGGCGACGACTTCCCGGACATCGTCCACGAGTGGGCCGGTGACCCGAGCGCGGTGATGGCCTGTCTGGCCTCCCTCGCCGAGGGGCGCGACTGGCTCGGGCTGCTCTGTCCGCCCACGGCGCGGGCGATGCTCGCGACCCTCGCGGGCGCGCGGTTTCGCCGCTTTCGCAACGACCTGGCCTGGTGTCGCGTGGTCGACGCCGCAACGCTCTGGCGCCAGCTCGCGGAGCGCTCCGCGCCCCTGCGCGCCCTCGACGTGTCGGGCGCCGGAGACCACATCGCGTGTCGCGGCCCGCGGGGAACGATCGTCCTCGACGCCGCGGGCTTTCTCGCCTGGCTCCTCGACGGTGTCGAACCGCCGACGCTCGGGACGATCCTCGACCCGCGCGGGCGCGACGCGCTGGGGCAGGTGCTTCCCGTGCCGCTCTACCTCTGGGGCTTCGACTCGGTCTGAGGAGACGTCCACGAGACGCGGTAGCGCGTGTCGTAGGCGGGATCGTCGAGGATCGCCTGTCGCCCCAACCGCTTCTCCACCCCGATCAAGAGCGGCGCGGCGAGATTCAAGGTGACGCCCTCGGCGTCGGGCTGCGCCACGACGAGGATCTGGAGCGAGTTCTCGGTCACGACGCCGAGCCCCTGCCAGTCGCGGGCCTCGAACACGGGGCGGTAGTCGGGAACAAAGAGCCACGGATCGGCGACCACGAAGCCGAGCTCGGGGGCGTCCGCCGAGATCATCCACGCGAAGTGGGTCTCCCGGTCGTGGTGTCGCAGGAGGAACCGTTTCGCCTCGGGAAAGCCGGGCAGCCCCGGGAAGTGGAGCAGCTCCGACTCGTCGAAGCGCAGCGCGCCAAAGCGCCGGCTCCGAAGCTCATGTTGCGTCACGGGGTTCGTCCTCCTGGGGGGGCCAGAGACCGGCGGGGCCATCGTGGTCGCCCTGCCCCATCGCCTCGCGATTCGCCTGGGCGATGCGTTCGTAGAGCTCTTCGCGGTAGATCGGGACCTCGCTCGGCGCCTCGACGGCGATCCGCACCCCCTGCCCGCTCACCGACACCACGGTGACCCGGATCGCGTCCCCGATCCGCAGGCTCTCGTCGACTTTGCGCGAGAGGACCAACACGGCTAGCGGAGGAAGTCCATCAGCGAGGGCTGGAGGACCCGCGAGGTGGCGTCGAGGGCGGCGCGCAGGGCGTTCTCCTGGATCACCAGGTTGGAATAGACCTCCACGCTGTCGGCGTCCTCGGCCTCGGAGCGCCGGGCCTCGAGACTCACCTGGTCGCGGCCGAGGGCGTCGCGGGCGGCGTCCATCCGGCCCTCGGCCGCGCCGGCGCGCACCTGCTCGAGGTTCAGCTGGAGCTGGGCGCGGTCGAAGCGGTCGAGGCTCGCGCGCAACGCGACGGCGTCGTTGTTCTGGAGGTCGTTCCACAGGGTGGCCAACAGGTCGAAGAGATCCTCGCGCCCGGGGTCGGTGACGCTGTCGCCGTCCGCGTCACCCAGAAAGACCCGTCGGCCCTCGAGGGTGCTGGCCACCTGGACCCCGGCCTCCACCTCGACCTCGATCTCGGCGCCGTCTCCCTGGTAGGTCACCGTCGGCGGGGGCTGCCCGTCGACGAAGCCGCCGCTCGCGGTGAACGCGGGCGCGTCGTTCTGGTAGCCGGCGAACACGTAGGCCCCGCTGTGCCGCGCGTTCGCGTTGGCGAGGAGCTCGTCGTGGAGCGATGCGATCTCCTGAGCGATGGCGAGACGCGAGTTCGCGTCGAGGGTGTCGTTGCTCGCCTGGATCGCGAGCTCCCGGGCGCGCACGATCACGTCCACGCTCTCGTCGACCGCCACTTCGACCTTGCGGAGCCGCACCTGGCCCTGACCGACGTTGCGTTCGAACTGATCGCTGGCCGCCTGGGCGCTCCGCACCTGCATCGCGAGGCGCGCGGCCACCGGGTCGTCGGAGGGCTTGTTCACCCGGAGCCCACTCGTGGCCTGCTCCTGGGTCTGCGCCAGCCGCAAACGCTGGCTGTTGATGTTGGCGAGGGCGGTGCGGAGGAGCATCGCGCTGGTGACGCGCATGACGGCGGTCTCCTAGAGCAGGGAGAGGAGCGAGTCGAGCATCTCGTCGACGTTGGCGATGACCCGCGCGTTGGCCTGGAACGCGGCCTCCAGACGGATCAGGTTGCCCATTTCTTCGTCGAGGGAGACCCCGGAGAGCTCGTCCCGACGGTCTTCCACGTGTCGCAGGGTGCTCCGCTGCTGGGTCTCGGCCGAGGCGACGACCCGCGTCTGTTGTCCGACGTCGGCCACCACCGCGGCCAGGTGGTCGCCCAGGGTGCGGGTCGGACCCGTCGCGGGGCCCGGGGGGTCGCCCGGGAGGAAGAGCGGGGCGGCGCTGTCGCGCAGCGCCGCCAGCGCCAACGCGTTCCGGTTGTCCCCGGGGTCCGGGCCGAGCCCGGCGGCGATCGCGTCGGTGGACGCGAGGATCGTCGGGTCGAGGGCGATCGTCGCCGCGGCGTCCTCCACCGCGGCGAAGGCCGTGAAGAAATCGCCGACGCTCCCGCCCAGCCCCTGACCGGCCGAGTGGACGGCGTTCACCTGCGCGCTCAGGTTGTAGGCGATCGTGTCGAGGGAGCGGATCGCACCGGGCACGATCGAGTCGCGCACCGCGAGGTGTCCGCCGACCGAGCCGCCGCCGATCACCGAGGAGAGGTCCACCGGGTTGGCGGGGTCGCTCGACGTGATGAGCGAGAACGACGGGTCGAAGGGGTGCGAGGGGTCCTGCACCGCGGAGAGCCGGGTCACCGTGTTGCCCTGGACGAGCGAGATGCCCCCGCCGAGCATCACCACCGCCGCGCCGTTGCCGTCCTCGAAGGTCGTGACATCGACGAGCTGGGCCAGGTCGCGCAGGGCGCGGTCGCGCTGGTCGCGCAGATCCGTCGCCGGCGACACCACCTCCTGGGCGACGATCGCCTCGTTCAGGGTGGCGATCTCCGCGGTGAGGGCGTTGACCTGATCGATCTGGCTGACCAGGGCCGAGTTCGCCCCGGCCTGGATCGCGCGCAGCGTCGCGTCGGCGCTCTGCAGGGTCTGCACCAGCGTGCCGGCGATCCGGCGCAGCGCTTCGCGTTCGGCGGGCTGGCCCGGCGCAGTCGCCGACGCGAGATCGCCGAGGGCGTCGTAGAAGGCGTCGAGGGCTCCGCCGAGCCCGCTCTCGCCCTGCTCGTTCACGACCGCCTCGATCTGATCGAGGGCCTGGCGCTGGGCTTCGAGGGAGCCGATGCCCGCCTGCTCGCGCAGGAGCTGCGCCTGGATCAGCGCGTCGCTGATGCGAATCACACCGACCGACTCGACACCGAGGCCCGCGGCGCCCTCGGATCGGGTCTGTCCGGGGATCGCCTCGACCAGCATCCGTTGGCGGCTGTAGCCCGGGGTGTCGACGTTGGCCACGTTGTGCGACGTCGTGGCGATGCCGCGCTGGTTGACCAGCAGGCCGGCTCCCGAGACCCCGAGGACACCGAAGAGGCCGCTCATCTGGTGGCCTCACGCCGATTCCCGCACGAGGCGGCCGGTGCGGGGGCGCGGGGTGCGTCCGACGCCACCGGGAAGACCGGGGAGCGTGGCGTCGATCGGCAGCATGCGCCCCAAGACGCGCAGCGCGCCGCGGACCTGGAGCGTGGCGTCGCCGGCGAAGACGCGGTTGGCGTCGAGGAGCTCGCGCACGGCACCGAGGAGCGCCACCAACCGGGTGTGCGCAGCGCGCAGCGCCGGAGCACCGCCGCGCAGGTGGTCGCAGATCCGCGAAAGCGTGATGCCTGCCGGGTCGAGCCCGAGGAGGCCCGCGAGTTCCTGGGACACCGCCACCCGGGTCTCCTCCAGCAGACGGCCTTCTTCGGCGAGGGTCGCCTTCTCGCGCACCAGCTCCTCGAGACGCTCGCTCTGGAGCGCGACCATGCACTCGCGCTCGCGCTGGAGGAGCGCGCGGAACTCGACGTAGAGCCGCTCCTCCGCCGCCAGCACCTCGCAGAGACGATCCGCGACCCGGTCGATGTGGGGCTCGAGGTTCACCGCGCGCCCTCCCCCCGTCGCTGGGCGGCGAGGATCTGGGTGGCGAAGCCCAGCGGGCTGGGCGCCGGCGTCGCGTCGGGTGCGACGCGCGCGGCGGGGCCGGCCGCGACCCGACCCGCGACCTCCTGCAGAAAGAGCTGGCGGTAGCTGCGCTCCGCCGAGCCGCCGCTCAAGGGGGTCTCCACCCCGGGCAGCGGCCGGTTGGCCTGGGAGAGCAGCGTCTCCAGAAAGAGCGCTTCGAAGGCGCGTGCGGCCTCGCCGATCGAGACCGGCTGCGCGGCGCCTGCGATGCGGGGGGTGTCGCCGATCGTCCCGATCACTACATCACCTCGATCTCGGCGCTGAGCGCGCCGGCGGCGCGGATCGCCTGCAGGATCGCGATGAGATCCCGTGGCGTCGCGCCGATCGCGTTGAGCCCGCGCACGAGCTGGTCGACCGTCGCCGCCCCGTCGACGAAGGCGAGGGCCGTCTCCTCTTCGAAGGCGACGACGTCGCTGTTCTCGACCGGAGTCGTCTCGCCGTCCGAGAAGGGCGCGGGCTGCGAGACCCCGCGCTCGGTCGACACCGAGACCGTGAGTCCGCCGTGGGACACGGCGACCCGCGCGATACGCACGTCGGCGCCGATCACCACCGTCCCGGTGCGCTCGTTGATCACCACCCGCGCCTCGCGGTCGGGCTCGACCTCGAGACCCTCGAGGGTCGAGAGGAAGCCCACGACATCACCGCGGAAGACCGCGGGCACCGCGACCCGCAGGGTCCCCGAATCGAGGGCGCGGGCCGCACCGGCGCCGAACGCGACGTCGATCGCGGCGACCATCCGGTTCGCCGTCGTGAAGTCGGGCTGCGCGAGGGCCACGTCGAACTCGCTCTTGTCCTCGATGGCGAAGGCGAGCTCGCGTTCCACCGTCGCGCCCTGGGCGATGCGACCCACGGTGGGGTGATTCCTCTGGACGGTGTTGCCACCGCCTCCGGCCGAGAAGCCGCCGACCGAGACCGGCCCCTGGCCGATCGCGTAGACCTCGCCGTCGGTGCCGAAGAGCGGGGTGACGAGCAGGGTCCCCCCTTCGAGGCTCGTCGCGTCGCCGAGGGAGGAGACCAGGATGTCGATCTCCGAGCCGGCGCGGGCAAAGGGGGGGAGCACGGCCGTCACGACGACAGCCGCCACGTTCCGCACCTGGATGAGGTTGGGATCGAGCCCCACGCCGAGCTTGCCGAGCATGCTCGCCAGGCTCTGCACGGTGAACTCCGTGCCGTCCCGGTCGCCGGTGCCGTTCAGCCCGACGACCAGGCCGTAGCCGAGGACCTGGTTGCTGCGCACGCCCTTCACGGTGGCGAGGTCCTTCACCCGCACCGCCTCGCCCACCGCGGGCACGAGCAACGCGAGCAGCACCGCCACGCCGAAGCCACGCGCTAGAGCGGGTAGAGCCAACTGAGCACCCTCGCGACCAGCCCCGGTCGCTGTTTGTCGTCGATCACGCCGAGCCCGTCGAAGCTCAGCTGCGCGTCCGCGAGCTTGGTGGACGGCACGCTGTTGTCGATCCCGATGTCCTCGCGGCGCACCAGCCCCTCGAGGGAGAGGTACTGCATCTCGTGGTTGATCACGATCGAGCGCCGCCCCTTGATGTGGAAGACGTTGCCCGGGAGCACGTTGACGATGCGACAGGTCACCACTGCCTCGAAGCGACCCTCGCGCTTGGTCGTCCCTTCGCCCTCGTACTGGTGGTCGTTCTCCGCGTCGAGGATGTTGACCTCGGCCCCGGAGGCGAGGGTGCGTCCCGGGCCGTTGATTCCGATCGCGCGGAGGATGCGGCGGATGGGCTGGGTCACGAGCTCGGTGAAGCCCGCGTCGGAGCTGATGTCGGTCTCCCATCTGGAGGAGCTCTCGAGCTCGGTCTCGGCGCTGCCCTCGGCGAGCACCGACTCCACGACCTCGACGGTCACGAGGTCGCCGATGCGCCGGGCCTTGCGGTCGAAGAAGAGGAAGGAGCCGGACGGGGTCTCCCCCGGCCAGATCGCGCCCTCGCTCGGTACCGACGTGGGGGGGCGCTCGGGGAGGTGGTAGTCGTAGGGCACCCGCGACTGCAGATAGGCAGACTCGACACAACCCTGCGCACCCAGGGCCGCCAGGGCCAGCGCGACGAGGACGCTAGAACGCCACATGGACGGCTCCATCCGGCCCCACTTCGCCCACCAGCTCGCGGCGGCTCTCGAGGTTGCGCACCCGCACCTGCTCGCCCGCCGTCCCGTCCTCACGCGCCTCGCCGGCCGCCTCGATGCGCAGCGAGCCCGCGTGGAAGACCAACCGAACACGTTTGCCGCGATTCACCAGGGGAACGTCCTCGACCCAGTGGGCACGAATCGCCTGACCGACCCGCACCGCGCGGCGGGTGCGGCGCCCCACCGCGTCGTCGGCCTCCAGCACCCGCGCGCCGCGCAGGGCGTGTTGGTCGCCGTCGACCTGCTCGAGGTCTTCGCGACCGATCACCTCGCCCCGGGAGAGCGAGCGCCGCGCCACCCACACCGGGGCGCGGGTCTCGACCTGCACCGTCACGACCCCGCGACGCAGCACCCGGTCGCCCCGGCGCACGATCGCGGTGATCGGCACGCTTCCGGCGAACTCGCGGCGACCGTCGAGACGGAGCTCGGCGTGGACCTCGGACGCGGCGACCCCGGGAAGGGCGAAGTGGGGCAGCGGCGGGATCCGGATCTGGGTGGGGTGCTCGCCGAGCTGTTCCACGACGAAGGCCTCGAGGATCGGGGCGAGATCAAAGGGCTCGGGGGCCGCCGTCGCCCGCGCTCCGAGCGCGAGGATCGCGAGGGCGGTCCCGGCGCGGAGCAGACCCCGCGTTCGACCGGCGCCGATCACTAGCGGCTCACCGCGGCGACGGTCTGCATCATCTCGTCGCCCGCCTGGATCACCCGGGAGTTCAGCTCGAAGGCGCGCTGGGCCAGGATCATCTGCACCAGCTCCTCGGCGATGTTGACGTTGGACGACTCGAGGTAGCCCTGCGCCAACCCGCCAAAGCCGTCCTGGTCCGGTGTCCCGATCTCGGGATCGCCCGAGGCATCGGTCGGGGAGAACAGGTTGCCGCCGAGGGCGCGCAGCCCCGCCGGGTTCGCGAAGCGCGCGAGATCGATCTGGCCCAGCACCGTGCTGGTGGTCGTCCCAGCGAGACGCGCCGTCACGCTGCCGTCGGCCAGGATCGTCAGCTCCTGGGCGTCGACCGGCACGGTCACCGGCGGGATCAGCGCGAGCCCTTGGCTCGTCACCAGATTGCCGTCCCGGTCGAGCTTCAGGCTGCCGTCGCGGGTGTAGACGGTCTCGCCGGTGAGCTGCTGGAGCTGCAGAAAGCCGTCGCCCTCGATCGCGATGTCGAGGCTCTGTCCCGTGTTCACCAGTTCGCCCTGGTGGAAGACCCGGTCGGTCGAGACGAACTGCACGCCGTGCCCGACCTGGACACCGGTGGGCAAACTGGAGCCGTCGGCCTGCTGGGCACCCGGGGCGGCCAGGGTCTCGTAGAAGAGGTCCTGGAACTCCGCCCTGGAGCTCTTGAAGCCGGTGGTGTTCACGTTGGCCAGGTTGTTCGAGATCGCGTCGATGCGAACCTGCTGGGCGTTCATGCCGGTCGCGGCAGTAAACAACGCTCTCATCGCGAAAACTCCTCGATGATGCTCCGGGTGGCTTGGTCGTCGTCCTGCAGCGATCGCAGGGTGAGGTCGAAGGCGCGCTGGAGCTCGATCAGCGCGACCATGTCTTCCATGGGGCGGACGTTCGAGGCCTCGACCGATCGCTCGGCCAGACGCGGGTCGGTGACGGGCTGGGGCGGCATGTCGTCCGGGGCGCGGAAGCGCGTGGCGCCGACCTTCTCGAGGCGGCGGAGATCGTCGAAGGTGACGAGGTCGATGCTCCCGAGCACCTCGCCGGCGGCATCGAGCACCGAGCCGTCCGCGCGGATCGAGGCTCCGCCCTCGCCCACGGTGATGGGTGAGCCGCCGCCGAGCAGACGGGTCCCGTCGGGCAGGGAGAGCTCGCCGGCGGCGTTGGCGACGAAGTGCCCGGCGCGGGTGAACTCGACACCGTCATCCGCTTCGACCTGGAAGAAGCCCGGGCCGAGGATCGCGACGTCGAGGGGTGCACCGGTCTGGTGGACGGGGCCGTTGCTGAAGTCGACCCCGGTGGCCTCGGTGCCGGTGAACACGCGACCCGCTGCGCCCTCGGTGGTCGCCCCGGCGATGTCGTCGATACGCGCCTCGAGGTAGACGCCGAACGCGCTGCGATCGCGCTTGAACCCCACCGTGTCCGAGTTGGCGAGGTTGTTCGCCACCACGTCGAGTTCGTGGAGCCGCGCGATGGCTCCGGAGACGGACAGATAGGGATCGCTCACGCGCTGCGTTCCTCCCGCGGGAGAAGAGAGCAAGCGGTGTGCCAAGCTCTGCCACAGTGACGGGGTGCGAAAACGCTGGACTTTTGGGGCGCTGCCCGCGACCGGGGCGGAACAATCTTCCGGATCGGAGGCCGCGGCGTTGCATTCCGAACGGGTCAGACGCGGAGGTCGACGTGGGTCCCCGTCTCGCTGTCCTCGTCGGTGTCGGCCGCCTCCTCCGCGTCGCGGCGCCGGCGCACCTCGTCCTCCTCGCGCTCGCGGCGCCGGCGCGTCTCGTCCGCGTCGCGCTCGCGACGCCGTCGGCGCTCCACCGTGGCGTTGCTGCGGTGGACGCCTCGCAGGTCGGGCGAGGTAGGGGGTCGGCGACGCAGGGGATCGACGGGATCGGCCATCTCGGTCTCCTACACTTCGAGGCGGCGCATCGCCTCCGCCTGGTCCTCGACGATCTCGAGCACCGGGTCGAGGTCCTCGTCCTCGAGGTCCAGATGGGACCAGCCGGGTGATCGCCGCGGGTCGATCTCGCGGATGGCGTCGCGCCGGCCGATCCCCAGCCGGGTGGCGCAGCGGGTGGTCACCGCGACGAGGGCGGTGAGCCGCGCGATCTCCGGGTCGAGCTCGGCGAGGGCGTCGAGGTCGTGATGGTGTCGCACGGCGGCCTCGAGCCGAGCGGACAGCTTCCACTTGGCGATCACGTGACCGCCGAGCTCGGCGTGGTCAAAGCCGAACTCGTCGGTCTCCGCTTCGACGAAGGAGACCCCTTCGTTGTAGACACGCTCGACGACCTTCTGGTAGGCCGGCCGCGCCGCGTTGTTCAGGGCGATCTTGCCGAGGTCGTGGAGGAGTCCGGCGACGAAGGCCTCCTCGGGGTCGACACCGACCTTGCCGTAGCGCGCGATCTGGGAGGCCGCGGCGCCGCACACGGTGGAGTGCTCCCAGAGGATCTTGTCCGCCAGACCGAACTGTTTGAAGACCTTTTTCATCGACGCGGCGAGGACCAGGCTCGAGACCGCCTTGAACCCCAGCAACGCGATGGCGTGGGTGAGGGTCTGGATCTCGCGGGAGAAGCCGTAGAGGGACGAATTCGCCACCTTGAGGATGCGCACCGCGAGCGCCGGATCCTGCTCGATGACCTCGCGGAGCTGGTCGGCGGACGCGTTCGAGTTCTCGACGGTTTCCATCACGCTCGCGGCGATCCCGGGCATCGAGGGCAGGTCGCCGATCGTCTGGATGAATCGTTTGAGCTTGGGATTCACGACCCGGAGTCCTCCGCGAGATAGCGCTGGGCCAGCGCACCGAACCGGTGCGACACCGCAGCGGTCGGGAAGAGCTCGACGAGGGCGCGCTGCCGCAACACGGCGTCGCGCACGCGCCGGTCGCGCGGGATCCATCCCGCGAATCGCGCTTGCTTCCCGAGAAAACGACCGGACAGCCGGTCGAGTTGAGCCGAAACCGCGCGCGCTTCCGCGGCGCTTGCGGCGGCGTTGACGAGCAGGTCGACACGCAGCGATGGCGCGCGTCGCCACAAGACCTTGAGGGTGGCGTAGGCGTCGACGAGGGCCGTGGGCTCCCCGGTGGTCACCAGGAGAGCCGGGTCGGCAGAAGCCCCGAGTTCGATCGCCACCGATCCCACACCGGCCCCGGCGTCGATGGCGACGAGGTCGAAGACGCGACGTGTGTCCCACAGGAGCGCGATCAACGCGTCGAGGGCGGGGCCCTGGAGCGACGCCAACGCGCCGCGGCCGCTCGCCGCCGGGAGCAGCGCGATCCCGGCGGGCCCGGTGCAGAGCGCGTCCTCGAGCCGACAGCGCCCGGTGAGCACGTCCTCGACGTTGCGCTCCGGCGCGAGACCGAGGAGGACGTCGAGGTTCGCGAGGCCGAGATCGCCGTCGACGAGGAGCACCCGCGCGCCGCGGCGCGCGGCGGCCACGGCGAGGTTGCAGACGACGTTGGTCTTGCCGACCCCACCCTTTCCGCTGAGCGCGCAGACGAGGCGGCCGGACCGGTCGGGCTCCCGGGCGCGCTGCGCGACCCACGTTTCGGCGGCGCTCATGCCGCGCCGCCCAACATCCGGCGGGCCAGCCGCGCGGGATCGGGGACGGCGAGGCCGTCCGTCGGCCGGGCCCCGGTTCCGATCCACGAGAGCGGTGGCGTGGCCGGGTCGAGGAGCAGGTGGGCGAGGGGCGCCAGGCTGGTCGCTTCGTCGGCCTTGGTGAGGATCAGCGAATCCGGACGCAGGGTGTCGAAGCGGCGCAACTCGTCGCGCAGCTCGTCGGCGCGGGTCGTCGCC
>JANQRO010000061.1 GCA_028284525.1 Myxococcota bacterium
CCTGGATCTTGCGGTGGAGCCACACGATCCCCGTGAGCCCGCAGAACACTTCCCGTTGACCGCGGTCGCGGACCAGGTTCAGCCCGGGGTGGGTCTCGCGGCGGCGGTCGGCCGCGGCGGCGAGCGAGGTGGAAGCGGTCACTCGAGCACCCGCACGAGGGGCGGCTCGGCAAGCTCACCGGCCTTGGATTCGCTGCGCGCGGCCCGGAATTTCACCAGGAACTGCGCGGCGTTGACCACGTACGCGAGGTACGCGGCGAGCGCGATCAGCATCTGCGTTTGCGGCCCGGCGCCCCCCGTCACGAGGACGGCGAGGTACGCCGTGTGCAGCGCGAGCACCAACATGCTGAACACGTCTTCCCAGTAGAACGCGGGCGCGAACAGGTAGCGGCCGAATACGTCCCGCTCCCAGAGCGAGCCCGTGATCATGATCGCGTAGAGCAGGAGCGTCTTGACGACGACCGACAGCGTCGCGGCTTCGTATCCGACCCCGGCCGTGAGATAACGGATCACGAGCACGAGGCTCGCGAGAAAGGCGGCGAATTGGAGCGGAGCGAGAACCCCTTGGACCCGCGTCCACGGGGACGCGTCGCGACGTCGCCGCTGCTCCCTCGTGTAGAGGGACCGGGTCGGACGGAGCTCCGGTCGCGCGCTAGGCATCGGATCGGCCGTACATGGTGTGGCTCGGGTTCCAATCTATGAGGCCATCGATCTGGTGTCAATCTGAGTGTACGTCAATTATAATTTACATGGAACACGAGACGTACGGAGGCAATTCGAATTGGCCCGGCCCATCCAAGGGAGCGTTTCGATGCAGCGGGTAACGCCCGCCGCCATTCTCGAATTGACCAAGCCAATCACGTGGTTCCCGCCGATGTGGGCGTTCGGATGCGGCGCGATCTCCTCGGGAGTGCCCTTCGGGGGCCGCTGGCCGCTGGTGCTGGCCGGCGTGGGGCTGGCCGGCCCTCTGCTCTGCGCGACCAGTCAGATCGTGAACGATTGGTTCGACCGCCACGTCGACGCCATCAACGAGCCCGAACGTCCTATCCCCTCGGGGAGAATCCCGGGCCGTCTCGGCCTCGTCCTCGCCTGTGTGTGGACCGCGCTCTCGGCGCTCGCGGCCGCGGCCCTCGGCCCGTGGGTGTTCGCCGCCGCGCTGGCCGGGCTCGTCCTGGCGTGGGCCTACAGCGCGCCCCCGCTCCGGCTCAAGCAGAACGGCTGGTGGGGCAACGCGGCGGTCGGGTTCTCCTACGAGGGGCTCGCCTGGGTGACCGGCGCCGCGGTCATGGCCGGGGGTGCCATGCCCGAGCCGCGGGTCTTCGTCCTCGCCGTCCTCTACAGCCTCGGCGCCCACGGCATCATGACCCTCAACGACTTCAAGTCCGTCGAGGGAGATCGACGCCTCGGGATCGGTTCGCTGCCGGCTCGGCTCGGCGTCGCGCGGGCCACCCGGGTGGCGTGCGTGGCCATGGCGATCCCGCAACTGGTCGTGGTCGGGTGTCTCTGGGCCTGGGCACCGCCGCTCTACGCCACGCTCGTGGCCGCGTCGGTGGTCGGGCAGGGCCTGCTCATGATCCGTCTGGTGCGGGATCCGCGCCGGCTCGCGCCCTGGTACAACGGCACGGGGGTCACGCTGTACGTGCTGGGCATGCTCGTGAGCGCGTTCGCGCTCCGGGTCACCGCGGCCGGCGGCTGACGGTCCTCCGCTCCCCGTGACGGACTCCGCCGGTCGGGTGTTTCACGTGGAGGCGGTGGCGTTCGACCTCGACGGGACCCTCGTCCACACGGCCCCGGACCTCGCCGCGAGCGTGCAGGCGATGCTCAGGGATCTCGAGCGTCCACCCGTGGACGACACCGCGGTGGAGGGATGGATCGGGGACGGGGTCGGCCGCCTCGTCAAGCGCGCGCTCACCGGCGAGTGGGACGCCGATCCGCCCGCCGAGCTCTACAGCAGGGCGCGCGCGAGCTTCGACCGTCACTACGCGCGGGAGGTCTCGCGCCGGTCGCGCCCCTACCCCGGGGTGGACGCGACGCTCCGAGCGCTGCGGGGCGCGGGGATCGCCCTGGCGTGTGTCACCAACAAGGCCCGGGTCTACACGGAGGCCTTGTTGCGCGACCTCCGCCTCTTCGAGGCGTTCGGGGTGGTCGTATCGGGGGACACCCTCGCGGTCCGCAAACCCGACCCGGGACCCTTGCTCCACGCCTGCGAGGTGCTCGAGGTCCCCGCGGCCCGGACGCTCTACGTGGGGGACTCCCACAACGACGCCCAGACGGCGCGGGCCGCGGGCTGTGCGTTCGTCGCCGTGTCCTACGGCTACCACGGCGGCCAGCACCCGCGCACGCTCGCGCCCGATCTCCTGATCGACTCCCTCGCCGAGCTCCCCGCCCACCTCGGCGGGTCTGTCAAAAAGAATTGACATCATATCGTGTCTTTATATGATGACAGAACATGGCCCGACCCGTGACCGCCCAGGCCTCCGATGCAGCGCGGCGCACCACCGCGGTGGTGCTCGACGGACCCCAACGTCTCGGCCTCCGCGAGCTCCCGCTCGACGAGCCGGACGACGAGGACGTCGTGGTCGTGCTCGACTGGAGCGGCATCAGCACGGGGACCGAGCGGTTGTTGTGGAGCGGGGAAATGCCGCCCTTCCCAGGGATGGGGTACCCGCTGGTGCCCGGGTACGAATCGGTGGGGCGGGTGGTCGAGGCCGGCGCCCAGTCCGGCCGCCGTCCCGGTGACATGGTGTTCGTCCCCGGAGCCAGCTGTTTTGGCGAGGTGCGTGGGCTCTTTGGCGGCGCGGCGGCGCAGCTCGTCGTCCGGGGCGAACGCACGGTCGCGTTGGAAGACGAATGCGGCGAGGAGGGAGTGCTCCTGGCGCTCGCCGCGACCGCCCACCATGCGCTCTGCGCGTCCGGAGCCCGAAGCCCCGAGCTGATCGTGGGCCACGGCGTGCTCGGACGGCTCCTCGCGCGTCTCGTGGTCGCACGGGGCGAGGCTCCGCCCACCGTCTGGGAAACCGACCCCGCACGCCGCAGTGGTGCGATGGGCTACGCCGTCGTCGACCCCGCGTCGGATCCCCACCCCGCCTACCACTCGATCTACGAGGTGAGCGGCGACACGCGGGTCCTCGACACGTTGATCGCGCGGCTCGCCCCGGGCGGGGAGATCGCGCTGTTGGGGTTCTACAAAGAACCCGTGAGCTTCGACTTTCCGCCGGCCTTCCTGCGCGAGGCCCGGCTGCGGGTCGCCGCGGAGTGGAAGCCGACGGATCTCCACGCGGTGGCCGACCACGTCGCGCGGGGCCGTCTGTCCCTCGACGGGTTGATCACCCACCGACGCCGGGCGAGCGAGGCCGTCTCGGCCTACCACACGGCGTTCGGCGACCCCACCTGTCTCAAGATGATTCTCGATTGGAGGACCGACTGATGAGCGCGGTCACGCCGAACGGCGCGCCGGTAGAGTTGCAGGTCCGCGACGCGCGACTCCGCGCGGAAGCCGCGGAAGAGCCCGAACCGGTCGCCGCGACGACCCCGACGCGAGAGACGCAGATCATCGCGATCTATGGCAAGGGCGGGATCGGCAAGAGCTTCACGCTGGCCAACCTGTCCTACATGATGGCGCAGCAGGGCAAGCGCGTTCTGCTGATCGGCTGCGACCCGAAGAGCGACACGACCTCGTTGCTGTTCGGCGGCCGGGCCTGCCCCACGATCATCGAGACCTCCGCGAAAAAGAAGGCCGCCGGGGATCAGGTGGAGATCGGCGACGTGTGCTTCAAACGCGACGGCGTCTTCGCGATGGAGCTCGGTGGCCCCGAGGTCGGCCGTGGCTGCGGCGGACGCGGAATCATCCACGGGTTCGAGCTGTTGGAGCACCTCGGGTTTCACGAATGGGGATTCGACTACGTCCTGCTCGACTTTCTCGGGGACGTCGTGTGCGGAGGGTTCGGTCTCCCCATCGCACGCGACATGTGCCAGAAGGTGATCGTGGTCGGATCGAACGACCTGCAGTCGCTCTATGTCGCCAACAACGTGTGCTCGGCGGTCGAGTACTTCCGCAAGCTCGGTGGCAACGTCGGGGTCGCAGGCCTCGTGGTGAACAAGGACGACGGAAGCGGCGAAGCCCACGCCTTCGCGGAGGCCGCGGGGATCCCGGTGCTCGCCGCGATCCCGGCCAACGAAGACATCCGTCGCAAGAGCGCGAACTACGAGATCATTGGCCGGCCGGGCACGCCGTGGTGCGGGCTCTTCGAGGAGCTCGGCACCCAGGTCGCCGAGGCGCCGGCGGTGCAGCCGACGCCGCTCTCCCAGGACGGCTTGCTCGGGCTGTTCAAGGGCGACGCGGTGGGTCGCGACGTCGTGCTCGAGCCCGCCACCCAGCTCGATATGTGCGGCGGGATCGTGAGAGAAAAGACGTCGCTCGAGGTGATCTACGACCAGGTCTGACCGGGACTCCAACCAAGCCATGGGCGCAGAAACGACGCAAGCCAAGCACTCTCAACCGCACCGCGCGGACATCCGCTCCGACACGACCCCGGCGTCGGACGGCGCCGGTTGTCACGCCGGGCGCGCCACGATGCTCGAGGCCGCGCGCGCCTCGGGGAAGAGCGAGACCCTCGACCGCTACGCGACCGACTACCCCACGGGTCCGCACGACCAACCGCAGAGCATGTGTCCGGCCTTTGGATCGCTTCGGGTTGGACTGCGGATGCGCCGGACGGCGACGGTGCTCTCCGGTTCTGCCTGCTGTGTCTATGGCCTGACTTTCACGTCGCACTTCTACGGTGCCCGGCGCAGCGTCGGCTACGTGCCCTTCAACTCCGAGTCCCTGGTCACCGGAAAGCTCTTCGAAGACATCCGCGACGCGGTGCACCGACTGGCGGATCCGACCCAATACGACGCCGTCGTCGTGATCAACCTGTGTGTCCCCACGGCGTCGGGTGTCCCGCTGCGTCTGCTCCCCGACGAGATCGACGGCGTCCGGATCATCGGTATCGACGTCCCCGGATTCGGTGTCCCGACCCACGCGGAAGCGAAGGACGTCCTCGCCGGTGCGATGCTGCACTACGCCCGCAACGAAGTCGCGCGGGGTCCGGTCGCCGCGCCGCGTGACGGTCGTGGCGAGCGTCCGACCGTGACCCTCCTCGGCGAGATCTTTCCCGGTGACCCCGTGGCGATCGGGGGGCTCCTGGGTGCGCTCGGTCTCGACGTCGGGCCGGTGGTGCCCACCCGCGAGTGGCGCGAGCTCTACGCCGCGCTCGACGGAGTCGCGGTGGCGGCGCTGCATCCCTTCTACACCTCCGCGGTCCGCGAATTCGAAGCGGCGGGCCGCGCCGTGGTGGGATCGGCGCCGGTCGGGGTGGAGGGGACGGGCGCGTGGCTCGAGGCCATCGGCGCCGCGTGTGGCG
>JANQRO010000063.1 GCA_028284525.1 Myxococcota bacterium
GCCGGGGTCGCACAGGTCGTCGACGTTCTCCCGGGCGGTGCGCTGGCCGGTGCGACGACGCCGGGCGACCGCGTCGGGACGCGCCTCGTCGAGGCCCACCGCGTGACGCGCGACCACCTCGTGGAGGTCCGGGCGGACGCGGTCGAGATCGACGACCTCGCGGTCGGCGTCGTCGCGGGTGGCGACCTCGGCCTCCTCGATCCAGACCAGGGCGTGACCCTCGAAGACCGCGTCGCCGGGCTGCACCGCGATCCGCCCTACGACGCCGCTGCACGCGGCGCCGATGACGTGCTCCATCTTCATGGATTCCATCACGAGGATCGGCTGTCCCTCGTACACCTCGTCGTCCTCCGAGACCTCCAGGCTCACGATCGTGCCCTGCATCGGGGCCGTCGTGGGGCGGGCGCCCTCGACGGCGGCGGGCGCGGCCGGTTCGCCAGGGACACGCCCCGTCTTGCCGTGCGCGAGGACCGCCAGCGGGTCATCGCTATCGATCTGGGCCCCCGCCAGACCGGCGGGGCCGGCGGTCTCGGGCGCTGCAGCCGCGGCGGCGTAGAGCTGCGGGTGCTCCCCTTCGAGGAGCGCCGCGCCCTGCTCGGCGACGAAGGCGGTGGTGATCGTGTTCGCCGCGAAATCCGGGTGACGCAACAGGCCCTGGAGGAAGGGGAGATTGGTGTCGACCCCCTCGATCTGGAACTCGCAGAGCGCCCGGTAGGCGAGCGCCACCGCGTCGTCGAAGCGCGGTGTGGTCGCGTGGCAGATCACCTTGGCGAGGAGCGAGTCGTAGTGGGGGCTCGTCGTGTAGCCGGTGTAGCCGAAGGTGTCGGTTCGCACCCCGGGCCCGCCGGGCGGCGCGAAGGCGCTGAGGGTGCCCCCCGACGGCCGCGCGCTCCCGTCCGGCTGCATCCGCTCCATGTTGACGCGCATCTGGATCGCGTGGCCGCGCACCGGGGGGGGCGTCGCGAGCCCGAGCTCGGCGAGGCTCCGCCCGGCGGCGATCTCGAGCTGGGTGCGCACCAGGTCGACGCCACTCACCGCCTCGGTGACGGTGTGCTCGACCTGGAGCCTGGGGTTGGCCTCGATGAACGCGAAGCGCCCTGCGCGCCCCGGGGCACAGTCCACGAGAAACTCGAAGGTCCCGAGGCTCCGGTAGCCGACGGCCCCCGCGAGGCGCAGCGCCGCGTCACAGAGTGCCTCCCGGAGCGTCGGGTCGAGCCCCGGGCTCGGAGCCAGCTCGACGAGCTTCTGATGGCTGCGCTGCACGCTGCACTCGCGCTCGCCCAGGTGCACCACCGCCTCGCCGTCGCCGACGATCTGCACCTCGATGTGCTTGGCCCGGGGGAGGTACTCCTCGAGGTAGACGGCGTCGTTGCCAAACGCGGCCCCCGCCTCGGAGCGACAGCGCTCGATGGCGGCTTCGAGCTCGGAGGCGTCGCGGACGACCCGCATGCCGCGTCCCCCGCCGCCACCCACGGCCTTCACGATCACGCCCGCCCCGTCGGGCAGCGAGCCCAGGAACGCGCTCGCGGCGTCGGTGTCGTCGGTGCCGGTCAGCACCGGGACCTCGCAGCGTCGGGCCTCCTCGCGCGCCCGCACCTTGTCTCCCAGGAGCTCGAGGGTTGCCGGCTCGGGTCCGGCGAAGCGGATGCCCGCGGCTTCGCACTGCCGGGCGAACTCGGCATTCTCGCTCAGGAATCCGTACCCGGGGTGGAGCACGCCGCAGCCCGCCGCCACCGCCGCCTCGAGGATCTGGTCGGTGTCGAGGTAGGCGCGGGCTCCGCTCCCCTGCAGCGCGACGGCCTCGTCTGCGCCCCGGACGTGGAGGGAGGCCGCGTCGTCCTCGGCGTAGATCGCCACGCTCGGCAGGCCGAGCTGCGCGGCGGCGCGCTCGATGCGCAGCGCGATCTCACCGCGGTTGGCCACAAACAGCTTGGTCTCTTTCATCGCGCGTCGTTCCGGGTGCGGGTTCGAAGCCCCTCGAGCGGGCGGGCGAGTATCGCAGAGGGGGTCGCGATCGGGCACGCGGCGCTACCATCGCGCCCCGCGGCGCCCCCTGGGGCCCGCACAGGTCGAGGCTAGGGCGATGTTGAAGATCGATTTCGAGGGCTTTCACGAGGGTCTGAACAAGGACTCCGAGTTCGCGCACTCGGCCCGCTACTGGGACGCGAGGATCCGGCTGGGGATGGGGGACGAGGCGGTCCTGCTGCGGGTCCGCGACGGCGTCCTCGACGAGGTGCGCCCCTACCAGATCGAGGATTCCTGCAGCCTCGACATCAGCGCGCCGACGAGCGACTGGGAGAAGTTCCTGCTCCCGGTCCCGCCGCCGATGTACCACTCGCTCTACGCGGTCACCTTCCACCACGATTTCAAAGTGACCGGAGATCTGACCGATGGCTGGGCCTACATGCAGGCGCTGATCCGTCTCTTCGAAGTGATGCGCCAACACACCGAGATCTCGTAGGAGAGACCATGGCTCGTTTTGAAAGTGCAGTCGGCCGCTACGTGTTCGTGGACCACCAGGGGGTGGAGTACCGCGTGTACTTCGAAGAGAGCGGGCAGGGCATCCCGCTCTTGCTCCAGCACACCGCCGGGTCCGACGGGCGTCAGTACCGCCATCTCCTCGAGGACAACGCGATCACCGACCACTACCGCGTGATCGCCTACGACCTCCCCTACCACGGGAAGTCGGTGCCGCCCACGGGGATCGACTGGTGGTCGACCCGCTACAAGCTCACCCGCGACTGGTTCATGGGCTTCATCCGCCAGTTCGCCCGCACCCTCGAGCTCGACAAGCCGGTCTTCATGGGGTGCTCGATGGGCGGCCAGGTGGCGATCGACCTCGCCCTCGAGCACGCCGACGAGTTCCGGGCGATCATCGGGCTCGAGAGCGCGCTGAACAGCCACCACAACGAGATCACCCAGTTCGACCATCCGCGCATCAGCAACGAGGCCAAGGCGGCGATGATGTACACGATCATGGCGCCGGACAGCCCCGAGCACTACAAGCGCGAGACCTGCTGGCACTACAGCCAGGGAGCGCCGCCGGTCTTCAACGGCGATCTCCACTACTACTCCTTCGAGTACGACCTCGACGGCAAGGCGGGGGGGATCGACACCGATCAGACCCCGCTCTACCTGCTGACCGGAGAGTACGACTGGTCGGTGTGGCCCGAACGCACCGAGGAGCTGGTGCGCGAGGTGCCGGGAGCCAAGTTCCAGCGGATGGACGGCATGGGACACTTTCCGATGTGCGAGAATCCCGAGGCCTTCAAGCGCTACCTGATCCCGATCCTGAACGAAATCGCCAGCTCCTGATCGACCCGCTTCGACACGCAACCACGGGCCCGAGCCTGTAACGACCCGACGCGCGTCGGCGTACCCTCACGGTGTTGTCTCCCTTCGTCGCTCCGATCGCGCTCCCGCTGGTGCTGGCCCTGGTGCTCTACGCCCTGGGCCGGCGGGTCGCCGTGCTGCGCGAGAGCGGCGCCTGGGCCGGCGTGTGCGTCGCCGCGGGGTTCGCGGCGGGCTACGTCTCCCTCGAGGGGCTGCCGCCGTGGGTGCCGGTGGCGTCGAAGCAGAAGTTTCTGGTGATCGCCCTCGGGGCCCTCCTCTCGCCGATCGCGGGAGCACGGCTGGCCGGCGCCCGCGGCGCCGGGGCGGCGGCGGGCCTCTGGGCCCTGGCCGCGGCGGCGTGGATCGGCGTCCGTCGCCTCGGCGATCCTGTGGCCCTCGTCGTGTGCGCTCT